>QGSR01000109.1 GCA_003387805.1 Bacillota bacterium
CTGGGTGGCGGCGCGGGGGGAGCGGCAGACGACCATCGGCGCGGCGGTGAGCATGGACGGCGTGGGCCTCCACGGCGGGCGGCCGTGCCGGATGACGCTTTTGCCCGCGCCGGCGGACACGGGCATCGTCTGGCGGCGCGCCGATCTTCCCGGGGCCCCCGAGGTGCCGGCGTCCGCCGAATTCGTCGTGGACACGACCCGGGCCACGTCCATCGGCCGCGGCGCGGCCGCCGTGCGTACGGTGGAGCACGTCATGGCCGCGCTGCGCGCGCTGCGCATCGACAACGCGGTGGTGCAGCTGGACGGCGAGGAGCCGCCCTTTGCCGACGGCGCCGCGGCGGCATTCGTCCGGCTCATCCGCCGCGCCGGCACGGAGCTCCTGGACGCGCCCCGCCGGGCCCGCCCGCTGCGGGCGCCCGCCTGGGCGGCGGCCGGGGACGCCTACATCGTCGCGCTGCCCGCGGACGAATTCCGCGTCACCTATACGTTCGTGTCGGACCATCCCGCGCTGGGCACCCAGTTCGCCGACTTTCCCGTGGACCCGGACGTGTTTGAAACAGAGATCGCGCCGGCCCGCACCGTCGGCTGGCTGCACGAGGTGGAGGCGCTGCGGCGCCGCGGGCTGGGCCTGGGCATCACCAAAGACGCGGCCGTCGTCGTCGACGAGACCGGTTTCGTTTCGCCCATGCGCATGCCCGACGAAGTGGCCCGGCACAAAGTGCTGGACATTGTGGGCGATCTGGCGCTGGCCGGCCCCCTGGCGGGCGTCCACGTCATGGCCGTCCGGTCGGGACATGCTTTGCATGTGGAGCTGGCGAAAAAAATTCAGCAACAGTTCATGGAGGAGGACGCGAATTGAAGGCGATTTTGCCCGTGGCCGGCGTCGGCACGCGGCTGCGGCCCCTCACCCATACCCAGCCCAAGACGCTGGTGCACGTGGCCGGCAAACCCATCCTGGGCCACATTCTCGACCGGCTGGCGCCGGTGGGCGTGGACGAAGTGGTGCTCATCGTCGGCCAGTGGGGCGAGCGCATCGTCGAGTACGTGGAGAAATCGTACCCCCGGCTGAAAGTGACCGCGGTGGAGCAGGCCGAGCGCAAAGGGCTGGGCCACGCGGTGTACATGGCGAAGGACGTGTTCGGCGCCGGCGAGCCGGCGCTCATCGTGCTGGGGGACACGATTTTCCAGGCCGACCTGCAGGCGGCGCTGACGCGGGGCAAGAGCGCTATCGGCGTGCGCCGGGTGCCCAATCCGAGCCAGTTCGGCGTCGTGGAGCTGGACGGGGAGCGGGTGAAGCGGCTGCTGGAGAAGCCGGCGGACCCGCCCACCGATCTGGCCATCGTCGGCATTTACTACGTGCGGGACAGCGCCCTCTTGTTCCGGTGCCTGGACGAAATCATCGCCGAAGACATCAAGGTGAAAGGCGAGTACCAGCTGACCGACGGCCTGCAGCGCATGATCGAGCGGGGGGAGGAGTTGTTCACCTTCCCCGTCGAAGATTGGTGGGATTGCGGCAATCCCGACATTTTGCTGGAGACCAACCGGGAGCTCCTGGAACGGGAGCGGCCGGCGGCGCCGCAGCTTCAGGGCAGCATCGTGGTGTCGCCGGTGGCTATCGATCCGACGGCCGTCATCGAGCGGTCGGTCATCGGGCCGTACGTGTCGGTGGCCGCGGGCGTGACGATTCGCGACAGCGTCATTCGCGACAGCATTTTGAACGAAGGCGCGCACGTGTCCACGGTCCTGCTCGACCATTCCATTGTCGGCGAGGACGCGGACGTGCGCGGCGAATTTTCCCGGCTGCACATCGGCGACTCGTCCAGCATGCACCTGGGCGGCAGCGGCCGGCGGGAGTGAGAGCCATGGAAGCCGCCGACATTATGAAACTTTTGCCCCACCGCTACCCGATGCTGATGGTGGACCGCATCGTGGAGCTGGAGCCCGGCCGGCGCGCGGTGGGCGTCAAGAACGTCACCGTCAACGAGCCGGTGTTTACGGGGCACTATCCGGGGCATCCCATTTTTCCCGGCGTCCTGATCATCGAGGCTATGGCGCAGGTAGGCGGCGTCGCGCTGCTTCCCGAAGGAGGCGACGCCTCCGCCGACGGGCGCGTGCCCCTGCTGACGGGCGTGGACAAGGTGCGCTTCCGCCGGCCGGTGGTGCCGGGGGATCAGCTGCGCATCGAGGTGACGGCCCTCAAGGTGCGCAGCGCCTTGGCCAAGGTGGCCGCGCAGGCCGCCGTGGACGGCGAGCACGTGGCCGAGGCCGAGCTTATGTTTGCGTGGAGGCGGCCGTGACCATGGGCGGGGGTCCTCGCATCCACCCGACGGCGGTGGTCGATTCGGGCGCGCGGATTGCCGACGACGTCGTCATCGGCCCGTACGCGGTGGTCGAAGGCGACGTGGCCATCGGCCCGGGCACGCGGCTCGGTCCCCACGTCGTCGTGTACGCGGGCACGCGCCTGGGCAAAAACAACGAGGTGGGCGCCGGCGCGGTCCTGGGCATGGTGCCGCAGGATTTGAAGTACGCGGGCGAGCCGACGACGCTGGTCATCGGCGACGGCAACCGCATCGGCGAGTACGTCACCATCAGCCGGGGCACCGCGGCGGGCCGGGGCGAAACCCGCATCGGCGACGGCAACTATTTCATGGCCCTGTCCCACGTGGGCCACGACTGCATCGTCGGCAACGAGGTGATTTTGACCCAGGGCGCCGCCCTGGCGGGCATGGTCACCGTGGAGGACTGGGCGGTGCTGGGCGGCATGGCGGGGGTGCATCAGTTCGTCCGCATCGGGCGGCTGGCCATGGTGGGCGGCATGTGCAAGGTGACCCGGGACGTGCCGCCCTACACGCTGGTGGACGGCAACCCGGCCGAGGCCCGGGGCATCAACACGGTGGGGCTGGCCCGCCGGGGCGTCGGCGAGGAGCGGCGCGGCGAGCTGAAGCGGGCTTTCCGGCTGCTGTTCCGCTCCACCGTCAGCATGAGCGAGCGGCTGGCGGCCATCAGGGAGCGGGTGCCGCCGTCGCCGGAGCGGGACCACTTGCTTAAGTTCGTGGCCGAGTCCGAACGGGGGATTTGCCGGTGAAAACGGTGGGCATCGTGGCCGGCGCGGGCCGGCTGCCGGCGCTGGCCCTGCGGGCCGCCGCGCACAAGGGCTGGAAGGCCGCCGTCGTGTCGGTGGCCGGCGGGCCGCGGCCGGAGCTGGCCGCCGAGGCGGCCTCGTACGAAGAAATTCCGCTGGGCCAGTACGGGCGCGTGCTGGCCGCGCTGACGGCCCGGGGCGTGCGGGACGTGTACCTTCTGGGCAAGCTGCCCAAAGCCGCCGTGGCCAACGGCGGGTTTGACGAGGCCGCGCAACGGGTGCTGGCCCGGGTGGCCCGCCGGGGCGACCACGCCGTCATCGAAGCCTTCGTGCAGGATATGGCCGGGCGGGGCCTGACGGTGCGGTCGCAGCTGGAGCTGCTGGGAGACTACGTGGCGCGGCCGGGCTGGGCCGCGGGCCGGGAGCTCACCGAGCGGGAGCGGGCCGACGTGGACTACGGGCTGGAGATCGCTTCGCTGCTGGCTGACCGCGTCGACGCGGGCCAGACCGTGGTGGTGAAAGAAGGCGTCGTGCTGGCCCTGGAGGCCGCGGAAGGCACCGATGAAACCATCCGCCGCGGCGGCCGCCTGGGCGGGCCGGGCGCGGTGGTGGTCAAAGTGAAGGGCCGGCGCCCGGCGCACCTGGAGCTGCCCGCGGTGGGCCACGACACCGTGGACGCCATGGCCGAGGCGGGCGCGGGCGTGCTGGCCGTGGAGGCGGGCCGGGTGCTGTTGGTGGACCCGGAGGGCATGGCGGCGCGGGCGCGGGAGCTGGGCATGGCCTTCATCGCCGTGGAAAGAAGCGGGAACGCATGACGCGGCTTTTGTTTTCCGCGGGGGAAGCGTCGGGCGACATGCACGCGGCGGACCTCATCGCCGCGCTGAAAGCGCGCGTCGGCGAGCTGGAGATGTACGGCATGGGCGGGCCCCTCATGCAGCAGGCGGGCGTTGAGCTTTTGTTCAACCCGACCAGCATGAGCACCGTCGGCTTCGTGGAGGCGCTGAAGAGCGTGCAGGTCATGCGGCGGGTGCTGGGACGCCTGGGCGACGCCATGGACCGCCGGCCGCCCGACGCGGTGGTTTGCATCGACTTTTCGGGCTTCAACATGAAGCTGGCCGAGCTGGCCCGCCGCAAAGGCTTGCCCGTGGTGTACTACCTGCCGCCGTCCGCGTGGGCGTGGGGGCGGGGACGGGCGGAGAAGCTGGCGCGGCTGGGCGTGACCGTGTGCGCGGCGCTGCCCGTGGAGGTGGAGGCGTACCGGGAGGCCGGCGCGGAGGTGGTGTTCGTCGGACACCCCCTGGTGGACCGGGTGAAGCCGTCCGCGCCGGCTGAGGACGTGCGCCGGGAGCTGGGCGTGGGGCCCGATCGGCCGCTGATTGCCCTTTTGCCCGGCAGCCGGGAGCAGGAGCTGAAGCAGCTGCTGCCGCCCATGCTGGAGGCCGCGGCCGTGATTTTCCGGGAGCGGCCCGACGCCCGGTTCGCGCTGCCGGTGGCGCACACCCTCAGCGCGCAGACGGTCAAGCGATTTCTGCCCCAGGACGCGCCGCCGCTGGCCGTGCTGGAGGGGCGCACGTACGACGTCATGCACGCGGCCGACGCCGCGATGATCAGCATGGGCACCGCGACGCTGGAGGCCGCGCTGCTGGGGCTGCCCCACGTCGCGTGCTACCGGGTTTCGGGCGCGACGTACGCGCTGGCCCGCCGGCTGATCAAGATCTCCCACTTTGCGCTGCCCAACATCATCGCCGGCCGGGAGATCGTGCCGGAACTGGTGCAGGCCGACGTCACCGGCGAAAAGCTGGCCCGGGCCGTGCTACCCATGCTGGAGCCGCAGCGGCGGGAGGAGCTGCGGGCCCGGCTGTCCCGGGTGCGGGAGGCCCTGGGCGACGGCGACGCCGCGGGCAAGGCCGCCGATATTATCTTGGCGAAGGCGCGGGCCCGGGCCCCGCAGGAGCAGTGATGGAACTCATTTTCACCGCCAACAGCCCCGGCGAGGTGTCCACGTGGCTCGCGCCGACGCTGCGGGCCGTCAAAGAGCGGGCGCCGGGCGCGGTGACCACGGTGTTTCTCGTGCCGTGCGCGTTCGCGACGGGCGCCGAGGCGGACGTGGTGCGGGCCATGCCCGAGGCGGACCGGGCCTTCGGGCCCGGGGACTACTGGCGCGTCGCTTTGGGACTGCGGCGCTTTGCGTGGGCCGGCGGCCGGCGGCCGTCCCGGGCCGCCCTGCTGTATCTGGGCGGCGACCTGGTGCATGCGGCGGCGCTGGCGCGGCGGCTGCGGGTGCCCGCGCTGGCATATCTTGAGAGGGGCAGCCGCTGGAGCCGGCGGTTCGCGGAAGTGCTGGTGCCCGACGAGCGGGCCCGGCGCAGCGTGCTGCGGCGCGGCGAAGCGGACCAGCGCATCGCCGTGGTCGGGGATTTGATGGTGGACGCGGTGCGGGGCGGCGCCGGGCGGCGCCGGCTGGCGGCCGAATGGGGTCTGGACCCGGAAAAGCCCATCGTGGCCCTGTTTCCCGGCAGCCGGCCCTACGAGATCCGCCTGACCATCCGGTTTTTCCTGCGGGCTATGGAGCTTTTGCGGGCGGACCACCCGGACGCGCAGTGCGTCATCAGCCTGTCCGCGTACGGAACGCCCGACCTTTTGCGCGGATCCGACGAGGACGCGCTGGAAGGCACCTCGGTGACGGTGGAGGCCGCGGGCGGCCGCTGGCGGGTGACGACGCAGCGGGGACTGACGGCCGTCGCGGTGCAAGGCCGGCCTTACGACGTCATGGGCGCCGCGGACATGGCGCTGACGGTGCCCGGCAGCAACACGGCCGAAATGGCCGCCGCCGGCTTGCCCATGGTGGTCGTCTTGCCCATGAATCTGGTGGAGAAAATTCCGCTGCCGGGCGCGGCCCAGTACGCGGAGCGCCTGCCGCTGGTGGGCAAGCGCCTGAAGCGGAACCTGGTGTACAAGCGGGCCGCGGCCATGCCCTTTGTGGCCTGGCCCAACCGGAAGGCCAACGAGGCGGTGGTGCCCGAGGTGCGGGGCGTGCTGCGGCCGGAGGACGTGGCGCTGGAGGCGGTGCAGCTGTTGGGCGACGCGAAGCGCCGCGCGGCCATGAGCCGGCGGCTGCGGGACGTCATGGGCCCGGGCGGGGCCGCGGGCCGGGTGGCGGAGCGGCTTTTGGCCGCGGCCGAGGCGGCCGGCGGCGCGAAGTCCGGTGTCCCGAAAGCCGGCGCGGACGGGGCCGGTGACGGACCGTGAGAATTCTCGTCGTCACCAACGGCCACGGCGAGGATCAACTGGCGGTCTGCCTCGTGGACGCCGTCCGCGAGCGCTGGCCGTGGTTTCGCATCGAGGCGATTCCGCTGGTGGGCGAAGGCGCCCGCCTGCGGGCCGCTGGCATCGCGGTGCCGGGCCCGAGGGTGCGGGTGCCTTCGGGCGGCATGGTGCGGCCGCAGATCCGCACCGTGGTGCGGGATCTGCGCGCGGGCCTGCTGGGCCAGTTCCGGCGGCAGCTGCGGTTT
>QGSR01000411.1 GCA_003387805.1 Bacillota bacterium
CCGTGGTCAGGCTGGAAAACGCTGGCCCCATCTGGACGACCTCCCGCCCGCCGGGCCATCAAACGGCCGCCGTCTCCGTCGGCACCGGCAACGCCGAACAGCCGATGGGCGACATCATCATCATCAACGAAGAAACCGGCTCGATATACGGAGCCAGCGGTTATATCAATGAGGGTTCCCACGAACGCTACGTGTCGGTCTCCGTGGCCCACCCGGAGCAGGCGTATCGCTCGCTGACGCTGGTCAACCACGGCACGTTGATCGGTGACGTCATCCTGGGCAGCGGGCCGAATTTCGTGGAGCTCGGTCCGGAGAGCTGGACTTGGGGCGACGTCTTCCTCGGCACCGGCGACAGCGTCGTCACGCTGTGGGCGGGCGCGTATGTGGACGGCGCGATCCGGGGCGAAGGCCGGACCAACCGCCTCGTCGTGCAGGCGGGACCGCCGGGCGAGGAGCCGGAAATCCACTGGGCGGAATGGTTTATCGAGGGCTTCAATGCGTTCGAGATCGCCTCGGGGCACTGGGTGTTCCCCGAGGGAATCGGAGGGCGGCTGCGCAACGGGGAGACGCTGATCCGCCGCGGAGCCGCGCTGGAGCTGGACGGCATCGCCGAGCTCGATCTGGAGACAGGCGCCGTCCTGGCGGGCAACGGCACTTTCATCGGGGACGTCAAGAACTGGGAGGGCAGCGTCCGGCCCGGCGAGTCCATCGGCACGCTGACCATCGTGGGCGACTACACACATGACGCCGATGCGGTCCTGGACATCGAGGTGGACCCGAGCAAGCCCGCCGGCGACCCGGAGGAAGCGGACCTGCTCTACGTCACGGGCAAAGCCACCATCCACGGCGGCAAGGTGCAGGTGACGCTCCTCGGGCCGGCCACCTACGTCTCTGGCCAGCGCGACTTCACCATCCTCAAAGCCGACGGCGGCGTGGAAGGCGCCTTTGACGAGATGGACGTGGGCGGCGAGCTGTCGCCCTTCCTGGAGTTCGCGCTGTCCCATCTGGGGCCCGACTCGGTGACGGGCGCCGACGAGGTCATCTTCACCATCATCAAGACAGCGTCGTTCTCGTCCGTCGCGGAAACGCCCAACCAAAAGGAAGTGGCCGGCGCGCTGGACGACATGGCCGACGGCGCGCCGCCCGATGACATGGTCACCGTCCTTGGCGAACTGCAGACCTTGGACGAAGATGCGGCCCGCGACGCCCTGGACCGGATGAGCGGCGAAATTTACACGTGGCACGGGCGGCTGGCCCAGCAGGCCGCCGACGGCGTCGCCCGCTCGGTGCGTTCGGGCCGCATCCCCCTCACCCGCGGCGAGGACCGGCTCTGGTTCGCGCAAGACGCCAACGTTGTCGTCCTCGCGGGCGACAAGGCCTACGCCGGCGGGCAGGCCCGGACCTTCGCCTTCACCTCGGGCTACGCCCTGCTCCAGCGGGACTCCGGCGCCCGCCTGGGCGTGTTCGGCACGCTTATGTCCACGGACGCGGCCATGCCCCGCCGCGGCAGCGCCATGACGGGCAGCGGCTGGGCCCTGGGCGTGTACGGCCGCTACGCCGGCTCATGGGGCTACGTGGACGGGCTGGCCGCGTACGGCAGCAGCGGCTACCACGCGACCCGTGACGTGACGGTGGGCTCCGAAGCCCGCCGGGCGGAAGGAAGCTTCGGCGCCACCGTGGCGGCGGCGGCCGCCGACGCCGCCTTCCGGCCCTTTGACACGCCCCTGGGCCGGGCGGAAATCACCGCGGGCCTGACGTGGATGTCCTCGGCCAGGCCGCAGGTCAAGGAAGGCGGCGCCGGCTCGCTGAGCCTCATCGTGGACGGCGCCCGGGCCGATTCGCTGCAGGGCCGGGTGGGCGTGCGTCTGACGCCCGCGCCCATGAAGACGCTGATGGGCATGGATGCCCGCCCGTGGCT
>QGSR01000110.1 GCA_003387805.1 Bacillota bacterium
GCTGCCGGTGCTGGCGCCGCTGGGCGCCCGGGCCGCGGGGGACGGTGCAGGGGACGGCCGCCGCGGCGGGCCTGGCCGGAGCGAGAGGAGCGGCGTCCGGCGGGGCGGCCGGCGGGGCGCGTCGGGCGGGTCCGGCGCCGGGCTCTGCGGCGCCGCGCTGGGCGGGCTGGGCCTGGGCGTCGGCGCCGCGGCCATCCACCTGGCCGTGGCCGCGCACATGCCGGGAGCGGCCGCAGCCGACATTCCGATGTTGTTTGCCGCCCGGGCGCTGCCCTCCTGGGTGGCCCCGGCGTACAGCATCTTGCTGCTGGCGGAAGTGTACACCACGGCCGTCGGGCTGTTGTTCGGTTTTGCAGCCCGCATGGGCGAGGAAGGCGGGCGCCGCTTCCGGCTGGCGGCCGCGGGCGGGGCCGCAGCCGCGTGCGTGGGCGGCCTGGTGCCCTTCGCCCGGGTGGTGGGCGGCCTTTATCCCGTGCTGGGCGTGCTGGGCCTGCTGGTGCTGGCGGGCCTGTGGCGGCCCGCGGGCCGGTGACCAACTGACTGTTGCAATGTACGGATTGATCTTTACAGCGCACGGGCGGTGTGGTATTCTTTAGACACGAAGTTGCACGTGTGCAACAAAGTTGTTGACGGGTAAATTCTTGACGCGTGCCATGCAGCCGGCACGCCGTTCTTTCATGCAGGGGCCTCGGCCGGACGGGCGGCCCCGGGCCGGCACGGGCGCCGGCGTGAACAGGAGGCGCATCGATGAGCGCAGCGGTGGAAGTCCGCGACCTGACGGTCGCCTACGAAGGCAACATCGTTCTCGACCGCGTCACTTTCAGCGTCGGCGAAGGAGCGCTGGTGGGCATTGTCGGCCCCAACGGCGCGGGCAAGTCCACGCTGCTGAAGGCCATCCTGGGCCTGATCCCGCGCACCCGGGGCAGCGTCCAGTTTTTCGGGCGGGACCTGGACCAAGTGCGGCGGGGCATCGCGTACATGCCGCAGCGGTCGGATATCGACTGGGACTTTCCCATTACCGTGCTGGAGACGGTGCTCATCGGCACGTATCCGCGGCTGGGCTGGCTGCGGCGGCCGGGGAAGCGCGAAGTGGCCAAAGCGTACGAGGCGCTGGAGCGCGTTGGGATGGAGAAGTACGCGCACCGGCAGATTCGCCGCCTCTCGGGGGGCCAGCAGCAGCGCATGTTCATCGCGCGGGCCCTGGCGCAGGATCCCGTGCTGCTGTTTTTGGATGAGCCCTTCGCCGGCGTGGACGCGGGCAGCGAGCGGACGATTTTGTCCATCCTGAAGGAACTGCGGGACGAAGGCAAGACCGCCCTGATCATCCACCACGATTTGGCCAAGGTGCGGGAGCACTTCGACGAGGCGCTGCTGCTGAACCGGTCGCTGTACGGGCACGGCCCGGCCGGCGAGATGGTGACCCGCGACCGGGTGGCGGAGCTGTTTGACATACCCATCTTGCAGCAAGCGGAAGTGACGGCGTAATGGGCCTGGCGGAGTTCATCGACGTACTGCTCAACTACAAATTTATGCAGCACGCGCTGGTGACGTCGGTGGCCGTGGGCGTGTTCTGCGGCGTGGCAGGCTCCTTTATCGTGCTGCGGGGCATGGCTTTGATGGGCGACGCGATTTCGCACGCGGTGCTGCCGGGCGTGGCCATCTCGTACATGCTGGGCGCCAACTTGTTCTACGGCGCGGTGGCGACGGGCCTGCTGACGGCCCTGGGCATCGGCTACGTCAGCCAGAACAGCCGCATCAAGAGCGACTCGGCCATCGGCATCGTCTTTTCCGCGGCCTTTGCGCTGGGCGTGCTGCTCATCGCCCACGCGCAAAGCGCGACCAACCTGAACAACATTTTGTTCGGCAACGTGCTGACGGTGCGGGAGGCGGACATGTGGCGCACGCTGGGCGTGGGCGTGTTCGTGCTGCTGTTCGTCGTCCTGTTTTACAAGGAGCTGCTGGTCAGCTCGTTCGACCCGACCATGGCCGCGGCGTACGGTTTGCCGACGCGGGTCATCCACTACGCGCTGATGGTTTTGCTGACGCTGGTCACGGTCGCGTCGCTGCAGACGGTGGGCGTGGTGCTGGTGGTGGCCATGCTGGTGACGCCCGCGTCCACGGCGTATTTGCTGACGGACCGGCTCAGCGTCATGCTGTGGCTGGCGGCTTTGTTCGGCGTGGTGTCGTCGGTGGCGGGCCTGTACTTCAGCTTCGTCTACAATTTGACGTCCGGCGCCGTCATCGTGCTGGTGGCGGCCGTGCTGTTCGCCTTGGCCTTCGTGTTTTCGCCCAGGCACGGCGTGTTGTGGCGCCGGCTCGGGCTGAACTGGAAAGGGGGCGTGGAATCATGAGGGGTCGGCCAAGCGGCGGCGGGGCGCCCGTGCGGATGCTGGCCGTGATGCTGGTGCTGGCGCTGGGCCTGACCGCGGCTGCGTGGGCGGCGGCGCCCGGGGCCGCGGACGCGCAGGCGGGCGCCGGCGGCAAGGTGAAAGTCGTGGTGACGTTTTCGATCCTGCACGACATCGTCCGCAACGTGGGCGGCCATCGGGTGGAGATTCACAGCATGGTGCCCATCGGCCAGGACCCGCACGAGTATACGCCCACGCCGCTGGACATGGTGCGGGCCGCGGACGCGGACTTGATTTTCTGGAACGGCCTCAACATGGAGCTGGGCGACGGCTGGTTCGAGAATTTGCTGGCGGCGGCAGGCCGGTCGCTGGATGACCCGTCGGTGGTCGCGCTGGCCGAGGGCGTGGAGCCGCTGTATTTGACCGCGGACCGGCGGGAGATCAATCCCCACGCGTACCTGGACTTGCTGAATGCCATGCAGTACGTGCGCAACGCCCGGGACGCGCTGATGGCGGTGGACCCGGAGCACGCGGCGGTGTACGAGGCCAATGCGGCCGCGTATTTGGCGGAGCTGGAAGAGCTGCACCGGCGGTACGTGGAGCTTTTGGGTTCCATTCCGGAGGAGCGGCGCATCCTGGTCACGTCGGAGCGGGCGTTCCAGTATTTGGCGGCGCGCTACGGCTTGCGGGAAGGCTACGTGTGGGCCATCGACACGGACGAGCAGGGCACGCCGCTGCAAATCCTTGATTTGGTGCGGTTTGTGCGGACCAACAACGTGCCGGCGCTGTTCGTCGAGTCCAACAAGGACCCGCGGGCCATCGAGACGGTGTCCCGGGAAACGGGCGTGCCGATTTACGCCAAGGTGTACTCGGACGAGCTGGGCGTGCCCGACGAAGGCAGCGGCACGTTTCTGGGCATGATGGAGTGGAACCTGCAGGTGATCTACAGCGGTCTGACGGGGCGTTGACGGAGACCCCTGGCGGAGCCCCCCCTTGCGGTGGCTCCCTTGCGGAGACCCCCGTACGGAGACCCTCTTACGGAGACCACCCCCGTGGAGGCCTTCGGCGGCAGCCGCCGCCGGGGCCTTCGTGTTTTCGTCGGTGGGCGGCCGCTGCCGGGACCTCCACGTTTTCGTCTGCGGGAGGTCGCGGCCGGGGCCTCCGTCGTTTCGTTCGCGAGGGCCCGTCCTGCTCCGGAACCTCGCGGTGCGGTACAATAGGGTTGTGCCGGGCGCAATCGGCCCGGAAGGAGGGCTGCGGCTTGAGCGAAGGTCGAAAGCGGCTGCATCCCGCGGCGGCCATCCTGGTTGTTCTCGGCGTCGGCTTGGCCGTTGTGGGGCTGCTCGTATTCGGCCCGCTGTCGGGCCGGGACGGGCCGGGGCCGGCGCCAGGGCCGGGACAGGCACCAGGACCGGGAGCGTCACCAGGGCCGACGGGCGGGGGGGCGCCGCGCAGCGAGATGTCGGCCCTGGCTCAGCGGGGCCGGGAGCTGTTCAACATCCGGGGATGCACGACGTGCCACACCGTGGACGGCAGCCCGGGCATCGGCCCGTCGCTGCTGGGCGTGTGGGGTTCGGAGCGGCGTTTGGCGGACGGCACCGTGGTAGTGGCCGACGCCGCCTACGTGCGGGAGTCCATCGTGGATCCGATGGCGAAAATCGTAGAAGGCTTCCTGCCCAGCATGACCAGCTACGCATGGCTCGGCGAAGAGGACATCGAGGCGTTGACGGCCTACATCGAGTGGCTTGGGGACTGACTGAACAAGGACTTTCGTGAGACGGCTCGAAGGAGGCAGGGTACATGCGGCCATCGGGGCAGCGTGCGCTCATGATCGTCATCGCATCGGCGGCGGTGTTGGCGGCCGCGGCCGGCTGGCTTTGGAACGACGACATGGCCGGCGGGGACGGGCGGAGCGCCGACGGTGCGGAGGGCGTCAGCGCCGCCAGCGGCGTCGGCGGTGCCAACGGCGCCAGCGGCGGCGACGGCGTCAGCGGCAGCAACGGCCCCGGCGGCACGGCGCAGAGCGGCGCCACTCGGTCAGGCCGTGAAAACAACGAAGGTGAGGTCCAAAACCCAATGGTGACCATCGAGATGGATTCGGGCGCGAAGATCGTGATGGAGCTGTATCCCGATGTGGCGCCGAACACGGTAAACAACTTCGTGTCGCTGGTGCGGCAAGGATTCTACGACGGCGTGATTTTCCACCGGATCGTGCCCGGGTTCGTCATTCAGGGCGGCGATCCGCAGGGGCTCGGCATCGGCGGCCCGGGCTATTCCATCAAGGGCGAGTTCGCCGCCAACGGCTTTCCGAATGATTTGAGCCACACCCGGGGCGTGGTGTCCATGGCCCGCGCGCAGCACCCCGACTCGGCCGGCTCGCAGTTCTTCATCGTCGTGCAGGACGCGACGTTCTTGGACGGCCAGTACGCGGCGTTCGGCAAGGTCGTTGACGGCATGGAGGAAGTGGACCGCATCGTGTCGCTGCCTCGCGACCCGCAAGATCGGCCGTTGAACCCGCCGGTCATGGTGAAGGTCACGGTGGACGAAGGCGGCGCGGCGTATCCCGAGCCCGAGAAAATCGTGCCGCCGGCCAGGTGAGAGGCCGAGGACCCGGCGCGGACGGTGGCAGGGCCGCAGGCGGGGCGCGCGATGGCGCCGCGGCTTCGGGAGGAGGGCCCAGCCGTGGCCGGTGGGCGCGCCTCCAGGCGCAGCTCCAGGCGCAGCTGACGACACCGCTCGAGGTGCCGCTCCAGGCGCCACCGCCCAGGACGGGGCCATTCAGCGTGGACCAGAGGCCCCGGGCCCGAATCGGGCCCGGGCCTCCTTTGTATCGGGCCTGTTGCCGAATGTGCCCGCTGGCCGCGCCGGCTCGGCTGAACGTGTTTGGCTCTGCCGTGTTTGGCTCTGCCGTGTTTGGCCCTGCCGTGTTTGGCTCTGCCGTGTTTGGCTCTGGCGTCTTGGGCCCTGCCGTCTTCGGTCCTGCCGAGTTTCACCCTGCTGTATCTGAGCCTGCCGTAATTGACTCTGCTGTGTTTGACCTTGTCGTGTTCCTCGTTCCTCGATGGCCGCGTTGCGCCATCCCGTGTCGGGCCTTCTCGTGTTCGGCTTGCCTTGTCCCGTCGTGTCGTGTGCTGCCTTAACGTATCTGGCCGCGAATTTCCCCGTCGGGGAAGTTTTGCGTATGGACATTGACATAGGCCAGACCGGCGCGGATGATGCGCAGCAGGGCTGAGCCGTCGCCGGCGGCCACGCCTTGCTCGGGAATGGCCAGCACGTCAGCCGCCCTGATGGTGCCCCGGACCGTGCCGCCGCGCAGCGGGCAGGCGGGTTTGTCGTTGCCGCCGCACAGGAACACGAGGATGCCGCCGTTGTCGGTGGGGTGGCCAAAATGGATGTGCGCGGCGAAGGCGTCGGACGACAAGTTGCGGTACGTGAGCTCGTACTCGATGGCGTCTTCGGACAGGCGGGCCACGAACCGGCCCGTGGCCGGGCTAAGAACCGGCGGCACCTGGGAAAATCCCCGCAGTTTCGCCCGCAGAAGGGTGCCTCGCCGGCCTGCGCGAGCGGCCGGAACGGCGCTGCGTCGGCCGTCGAGGAGACCCCCGGTGCGGCCGCCGGCGGGGCGGCCGTGGTCCGCTTCGACGTGCAGGGCGCGTGTCGGCATGAAACCACCTCGTGCACTTGACCTAGTTCTACAGGGCTATGCGCCGGCCGTGCGAAGCGTGACCCGGCTAGTGACCCAGCCAGGGGTGTCGGGAGTGGGGCGGAGCGCCGGCGTCGTGATGAGACGGCGGGTCAGCGACGACGTGGCGGTGGCGGTGGCGTGGCAGTCGCGTGGTGGTGAGGCGGCGGTGGGTTGGTGCTGGGGCGGTGCGGTGGTGGGACGGCGGGGCGGCGGTGAAACGGAGGGGCGGCGGCGGTGAAGCGGCGGGGTGGCGGTGGTGTGGTGGTGAGGCGGCGGCCGGGCCGCGTGCGATGGAGTGGTGGTGAGGCGGTCCGGCGTCGTGACGGCGGTGTGCTGGCCGAGAGACGGCTCAGTGGTACGGAGGCGCCAGTGTGGCGCGGCGGTGAGGCGGCTCAGGAAGGGCGAGCGACCCATTGGCGGAGCAGAGGCTGCCGACGACGGTCGAAATTTGGGCCGAAGTCGGTTTTTCCGTCCCGCTA
>QGSR01000412.1 GCA_003387805.1 Bacillota bacterium
CAACCAACCAAGACAAAGATGTTTTTTTTTTACAAACAAAAGACGCCATACGAGTCCTAGTCCGTTCCCGTGGGCGCGAAGATGTAAATAGAAGCCACTCCACCAGGCCCGCCGCCGGATACACCGCGGCGCTGGTGCCCACCACCAGCATCACCCGCGCCCCCAGGGCGGCCGCGTAGGCCCGCCGCCACTCCTCCTCGGGCAAAAGCTCGCCGAACCAGACGATGTGGGGCCGGCACACGCCGCCGCACGCGGCGCAGCGCATGACGCCCTCCGCGTCGCCGGGAACCGGAGCCACCAGGCCGCAGTCCAGGCAGCGCATCTGGTGCAGGCTGCCGTGCAGCTCCACCACCCGCTGCGACCCCGCCCGCTGGTGCAGGCCGTCGACGTTTTGCGTGATCAAGGTGAAGCGCGGGTGCACCCGCTCCAGCGCCGCCAGCGCCCGGTGGGCCGGATTGGGCGACGCGTCCAGCACGAAGCGGCGCCGCCAGTGGTACCATTCCCACACCTTTTCCGGATTTTCCCGAAACGCCTCGGGCGTGGCCAGGTCTTCCGCCCGGAAGCCCTCCCAAAACCCGCCGGCGCCGCGAAAGGTGGGAATGCCGCTTTCCGCGCTGACGCCCGCGCCCGTCAGAGCCGCAATGGGCTCGCCTTTGTCCACCGCCTCCCGCAGCCGGGCGCCGGCCGCCTCGATGACGGCGGTGTACTCCTCCCGGGCCATACGGAACACCCCCTTTGCAAACCCGTGCGGGGCGCGCCCGGGCGCGCCGCGGTCCCCGGGCCCCGGCCGGGGTCCGCGCCGCATGCACGGAGCGCATGGCCACGGCCGGCAGCCGCCGGCCTCAGCCCTCTTTCTCCTTTGCCTTGGCCTCGTCGTCGTCCATGTCCACGATGAGCACCGAGCACGGCAAGTTGGCCGTCACGGACTGGGTGACGCTGCCCAAAAGCAGGCCCGCCGCCCGTCCCATGCCGCGGCTGCCCAGCACCAGCAGGTCGTACCCGCCGCGGCGGACGGTGTCGATGATGGCTTTGACCACCGGGCCCTCCTCCGCGTGCTTCACGACCTGGACGTCGGTGAGCCCCTGCGCGCGCACGTACGCTTCGGCCTCATCCAAAAGCTCCCGGGAACGCTCCGCAGCCTGGCGCATGCTCTCGGCCAGCTGCTCGGCCAGCGACCAGCCCGGCGCCCCCGCCGCGGCCGGATAGCCGTACGCGTAGGCCATAGTGTACAGCGACGGCCGCACGTGCACCAGGCCCAGCACCCGCGTGCCCGTGCCTTTGGCCACCACTACGGCCCGCTCCAGCGCCTTCTGCGCGTTGGGCGATCCGTCCAGCGCGACGAGAATCCGTTCAAACACGGCGTGCTCCCTCCTTTTCCAGCCCGTTCCAATCTCATTGTAAAACGAAACCGGGGCGGTGCGACAGGGTCCGGTGCGAGGAGATGGGCGGACAAATGTCCG
Source organism: Bacillota bacterium (assembly GCA_003387805.1). Classification (GTDB taxonomy): domain Bacteria; phylum Bacillota; class Limnochordia; order Limnochordales; family ZCTH02-B6; genus CALJUZ01. The sequence continues at coordinate 1,461 of QGSR01000412.1, forward strand.
GCGGGCGTCACGCCCCGAGGTCGCGATAAATCAACGCGGTGCGTTCCACCATGCGGGCCACGTGGAATTGGTCGAGAAAGCGGGCGCGGGCCGCTGCCCCCATGCGGCGCGCGGCCGCCGGATGGGAGAGCATCCGCCGCAGCGCTTCCGCCACCGCCCGCGCGTCGCCCGGCGGAACCAGGAGCCCCGTGCGGCCGTCCTCGACCATCTCGGGCAGCCCGCCCACCCGGGACGCGATGACCGGGCGCCCCGCCGCCATGGCCTCCAGGCACGCCAGCGGAAAGGCCTCCTGCAATGACGGCATGACCATCACGTCAAAGCCGCCCGGCGCCCGCCAAGCGTCTTCGCGGTAGCCGGCAAAATGAACCCGGCCGGCCAGGTCCGGCGCCCCGGCCCGCCGTTCCAGCTCCTCCCGCTGCGCCCCGTCGCCCACCCCAA
>QGSR01000413.1 GCA_003387805.1 Bacillota bacterium
GCGGTGCTTGTTGAACAACAGGACGAATGGATCGCTGCTCCGAGGCGCTACTTCAGCCAGGAGTCCATGAACAAGCTCTATCGGAGCGAGGAGCAGCTAGGCACCAGGGAGCTGCTGGGCGTGCCCGAGCGGTAGTCACCGACCTGCACGCTGGAATCCAATTTACACCACTTGACGGGACGTGACCTTTCGTCGCATTCCCTGCCTCCGCCATCACATTCCCTGCGCCGGGAGTCTTGGTGGACGGTCTTTCATTTGCCGCCCGGCACAGTGGTCCGATCACTGGACCACTTCGTGCGCCGATCCAGGCGAGAGACGAAACTTCGATAAGCGGCTCATAGAGCCGGTTTCGTACGTTCCAGGCTGCGTGTCGATTTCCGCGCCAACTGGCAAAGCGGTCGGACCAATTTGCGCCCTTGCTGAAATTGGTCCGACCACTGAAGCCGTTTTTTGGAAATAGGCGCCTGCGGCTCGATTTCGGGAAAACTCAGTCCCAGAGCCGCTTTTCACGAACGCACGCCCGCGAAATCGGCCTCGAAAAATTGGTCCAATGGCTGGACCAATTCGCGGAACGAAGAAATCATCGGGTACGACTACCCCCACGATGTAGCGTTTGCGTCCTCGGAAGGGCTGTACTTTGAGGTCGCAACCAGCGGAAAGTAAGTCACGCGACCAGCGAAACGGCGGGAGGCGCAGCCGGACACCCCTGGGTTGCTGCCGGGCACCCCGGGGGTGCAGGCAGGCACCCTGGGGTTGCAGCCGGGCATCTCGGGGTTGCGGGCAGGCGCCGGGTTCGACGCCGCCTGCACCCGCCCACACCCCTAATCGAGGTCTACGCCTGGGCCTCACATCCCGAAGCTAGCTCTACGCCCGGGCGGCCTGGGCCTCCCGGCCCGCCGCCTCGATGTGCTCTGTCACGCCTCGGCCGCCCGGCCCGCCGCCTCGATTTCCTCCATGTCCGCCTCGGTCAGTACCCAGTCGGAGGCCTTGACGTTGTTCTCAAGCTGCTCGACGGAGGTGACGCCGGTGATGACGGAGCTGACCATGGGCCGGGCCAGGAGCCATGCCACGGCCAGCTCGGCCATGGTGCGGCCGCGGGCCTCGGCCCAGGCCTTCCACGCCGCCACCTTCTTGAAGTTCTCGGGTTTGAAGTACTGCTGCACGTAGGGGCTGGTTTCGCCGCGGGAGCCCGCCGGGGGCGCCTGGCCCTCCTGGTATTTGCCCGTCAGAAAGCCGCCGGCCAGCGGGAAGTACGGGATGATGCCGATGCCGAACGCTTGGCAGTACGGCACCAGCTCCTGCTCGATGCCCCGCTCCAGCATGTGGTAGTGCGGCTGAATCGACACGAAGGGCACGCCGCCCTGCATTTCGGCCACGGCGTTGGCGCGGCACAGCTGCCACGCGGCGTAGTTGGAGGCGCCGATGTAGCGCACTTTTCCGGTTCGCACCAGATCGTCTAAGGCCCGCATGGTTTCCTCGTACGGCGTGTGCGGGTCGAACCGGTGAATCTGGTATAGGTCGATGTAGTCGGTGTCCAGCCGGCGCAGGCTGGCCTCTACGCCGTTCATGATGCGCTGGCGGGACGCGCCTCGCTCGTTGGGCCCGTCGCCCACGGGGTTGCCCACCTTGGTGGCCACGATGACCTGGTCGCGGCGGCCTTTGACGGCCCGGCCGATGGTTTCCTCAGAGCGGCCGCCGGTGTACGTGTCGGCGGTGTCGATGAAGTTGACGCCCAGGTCCAGCGCCCGGTGAATGATGCGCTGGACGCCGGCCGCGTCCACCTTGCCGCCGAACTGGTTCGTGCCTATACCGATAACTGAAACTTGAAGACCGGAGTTGCCCAGTCTGCGATACTGCATGGGTTTCGCCTCCTTCGTGTCTGGGCTTCGTTTTCCGC
>QGSR01000414.1 GCA_003387805.1 Bacillota bacterium
CCAGCCGTGACCGCCGCGGGAGTATTGGGCAAGGCCGCCGACGATGCAGGCGGCGCTGTGTTGGCAACGCGGGCGGCTCCGGCCTGAACGAAAAGATGCGGCCGAGTTGGCCCTCCACCGGCACGCATCCGCGCCGGAAAATGACGTTCCAACGAGTTTCCAGTCGCAGGAAAAGCCGGTGCAGGAAAGGCGGCGCCGCTGGTGAACAGCCTAGGAAGACTGGTTCCGCGGCGAACGCAAGGGGGCTGCACGCATGGATCGCTTGGAGCCGATGCGGCCGCTGGGCGACTGGACGCCGGAGGAGATGGAACAGGCGGGCCGGGAAGTGCTGGCGGCGGTGAAGAAGTACATCGCCGAGCTGGAGGAGACGCCCGTCCTGCCTGACATCGGCGCGGCGGAACTGCGGCGGCTGCTGGACGATCCGCTGCCGCAGGAGCCCCAGTCGTTTTCCGACATCGTGGCCGACACCCAGCGCCGCATCATTCCCCACCTGACGCTCTGGAATCATCCTCGCTTCTTCGCGTATTTCCCCGTGGGCAGCAGTGGGCCCGGCGCCATGGCCGACCTCTTGGCGTCGACGCTTAACATCAACGGCATGCTGTGGAAGACGGCGCCGGCGGCCGCGGCGCTGGAGGAAGTGGTGCTGCGCTGGCTGGCGGAGATGATCGGCTACGACGTGAACGCCGACGGCGTGCTGGTCAACGGGGCGTCGCTGGCGTCGTTTTACGCGCTGGCCGCGGCCCGGGAAGCGGCGGGCCTCGATGTCCGGATGAAGGGGATGGCCGGCCGCGACTTGCCGCGCCTTCGGGTGTACGCGTCGGAGCACGCGCACAGCTCCATCGACAAGGCGGTCATCGCCCTCGGCATCGGCCTGGAGAACCTGGTCAAGATCGAGACGGACGCGAGCCACCGCCTCGATCCCGCCGCGTTGCGGCGGCTGGTGCAGGCGGACGTGGAGCGGGACTACAAGCCGCTGGCGGCCGTGGCCGTCGTCGGAACCACCTCGACGGGGGCGGTGGACCCGGTGGAGGACCTCGCGGCCGTCTGCCGGGAGTACGGTATGTGGCTGCACGTGGATGCAGCCTACGGCGGCTTCTACAACATCGTCCCCTCGGTGCGCGAGCAGGTGGCGCGGCTGCGCGGGGAGCTGGCGGCGGCCGACTCCGTCGTCGTCAACCCGCACAAAGTACTGTTCACGCCGCTCGAAGTGACGGCGCTTTTTTCGCGGCGCAAAGGCGTGCTGAAGCAGACGTTCTCGCTGGTGCCCGAGTACCTGCGCACCTACGATCCGGACGAAGTCGTCAATCCGATGGACTTTTCGCTCCAGCTGGGCCGCAATTTCCGGGCGCTGAAGGTGTGGTGGGTGATTCGCGCCTTCGGCCTCAGCGGGCTGCGGGCGCGCATGGAGCACCAGTTGGAACTGGCCGCGTGGCTGCGGCGGCAAATCGACGCGCACCCGGACTTCGAGACGCTGGACGCGATGACGGCGGCGCGCCGGAAGACGAGCGCGGGCGCGGTCGGGGAGGGGTCGGCGCCGCCGTTTTCTCCGTATCCGCTCGTCTGTTTCCGTGCATTCCCCCGGGCCTGGCGGGAGCGGCTCGCGCCCGGAGAAAGTGCGTCCGGCAAAGGGGGCTTGGAACCGACCGCCGTCGCCCGGGCCGTGGACCGGCTCAACGAGGCGCTCCTGCAGCGCGTCAACAGCCGCCGGGACCACTTCATCTCGCACACGGTCGTGCGCGAAGGTTACCTTTTGCGGGCGGCGGTAGGCAACATCCGCACCGAGTTCCGCCACGTGGAGTCGCTGTGGCGGACCATCCAGGAGAGCCTGGCCCAGCTGCCGCAGGCGCTGGAAGACTGGATTTAAAGAAGACTGGACCGGAGGACTGGATCTAGCGG
>QGSR01000001.1 GCA_003387805.1 Bacillota bacterium
AACGGGAGGGGGTGGGGCCCCGCCTGCTTGTTTTGGTGCTGTCGGTTGGGCTTCCCGCAGTGGGCCGCTTTCGGGCCCGAGCGTCCCATAATGGGACGCTTCGGGGTTTCTTCGCCCCACTATGGGACGCTTGGTGGCCACCAGAGATGCGCAATAGGCGGGCGGCTGCCGGCTCGTCCGCCACGGGCTACGCCCGGCGCCGGGCCGGGGGCATTTCGCCCCGCAGCAGCGCCTCCAGCTCGCGCTCCCGCTCGCGGGCGCTCTTTTCCTGCAGCCAGCGGGTGGGCGGCGCGGCCCGTTCGCTGCATTCCGCGTCGGACAGGGGGCAGCGCTCGCATGTTTCGTTCAGCAGGCCTTCGGGGATGGCCGGGTCCGAGGCGAAGCGCACCGCCCGGGCCAAATCGTCGTCGATGCGGATGCCCAGGATGACGCTGGTGTTGAGATACGGCGGCAAGTTGTCGCGCCGGGCGAAGCCGAAGCACAAGAACTGTTTGTTAGATTCCAGGAAGCGGGAGCGCTGGATGCCCGGCAGCGGCGTCGGCGCGGGCCGGGATCCCGCCGGTCCGCCCCGCAAACCCTGCATCTGTTGTTCGGCCAGCTCCCGCAGCAGCCGCACCGTCAGCCAGCGGCGGCAGTAGTGCTCCCGCAGGCCGAAGCCGGTGGGCAGGGCCAGCTCGTTCATGTTCAGGTGCTTGTAGACGTAGTAGCCGTCGTTCAGCTCGTGGAAGCGCAGGAAGTGCACCTTCAGGTCGAAGTGCCGCGGCATCAGCTCGCTGAACCGGTACAGCAGCGTCTCGGGCGTCACGCCGTAATCATCCAGCATCCGGATGAGTCGTTGCGGCTGCCACGTTTCCATGGCGAAGAGGTTCTTGAGGTCGGCCGTGACGCGGGCTTCGGGCATCAGCAGCGCGCCGCCGAAGTACGCGGCTTTGAAGTCGTTCATCACCTGCGCAAAGGACTCGACCCGGTCGGGCGAGTTGGTCAGCGCCCGCTCGTCCAGGCCCAGCACGTTGTAGCCGATTTCCCGGGCCAGGAGAAACTGGCGCTGCGCGGGCATCAGGGCGGGGTTGAGCAGCAGCCGGGGCCGGGCCCGCCGTCCGGTCGCGCCCGGCGACCGCGCACCGCCGGGACCCGCCGGCTGAAAAATCATGCGATAGGCGGCCAGGCTAGGATACTTTTCGACCGGGATCACGTCGATGTCGTACCCGAAATCTTTCCGCAAGACGTCCGTCAGCACCGCCTCCTCCCGGGGCAGCGGCGCGTCGTCCCAGCCCCGCTCCCGGGAATAGCGGCGGGCCGCTTCCTCCAGCTCGGGGAAGTAGTTTTGGTGGTGCTCCTGGTACGACCGCAGGGCCGCCAGGTAGAAATGTTCGTCGCGGATGGCGTAGCCGCGGGCAATGCCTTGCAGCGCCCGGATGAGGGCGCCCATCTCGGCGGGCGAGCGGGTCAGCACGTCGATGATGACCCCCGGGTCGACGCCGAACAGCTCCAGCGGAAAGTTTTTCAAAAGCTGCGACGTCAGCGGCGTCTCCAGAAACGACAGGGGCGGGTCCAGCTTCAGCGACACCAGCTCGTCGTACTCGTAGCCCAGCGCCTGCGCCAGGTCCATGATGCGGTCGGCCTTGGGGTACTTGCGCCCCTTTTCGATTTCGGTGATGTAAGACGGCGACAGGCCCGAGCGCTCCGACAGCTCGGTGATGGACAAGCCCCGGGCCAGCCGGGCCTGGCGCAGCTTGAGGCCGAAGATGATATGGATCGGATTGAACGCCATCGCCGCTGGTCCACTCCTCCATGGCCGTCCTCGCAGGACGACAACGCGCGCCGCCCGGCTCGGGGTCCCCGCCACGCCCGCCGTTCCACGACGCCACCGCGACGCACGCCGCCCCGCGGCGCCACTGAAACGCACGCCGCCCCGCGGCGCCACTGAAACGCACGCCGCCCCGCGGCGTCACTAAACCGCAGGCCGCCCCGCGGCGCCACTGAAACGAACGCCGCCCCGCGACGCCCGAACCGCCGTCGGTTTCTTGAGCCATCAGTACCACAAACTGCACCGGCCGTCAACGCCGGCCGCGACGCCTTCACCGCCAGCGAAAATTCGCTTGACAAAACAATTCGCCCGCTCGTATACTGGTGCCATTATCAGACGGCATTAGAAATGACTGTTAGCGAGGGGGGGACGGCGGTGGCCGCTTACCGACTGGACCGCGACGCGCAACGGCAGGCGACGGGGCCCGCGGTGCGGGCGGTCGCCGACCACGCCTTCGAGATTTTGGGCGGCACCGCGGCGGACGGCGTCGACATCGCCGCGACCTTCGCCGCCGCTTCCGTGCGCATGGGCGACAGCGTGTGGGTGGCCTACGTCGCGGTGGACGGCCGTCCCGCCTGCCGGGTGCGGCTCAGCAAGGCGCCGGTGTACAGCGGCGGCGACGGCGTCGACGTGACCTTCGTCCTGGACGCGGAGCTCTTCCGCCGGCGCCGGGCCACCCTGGCCGCCGGGCAGCGGGTGTACGTGGACAGCGGCATTCTCGCCCAATGCAAAGCGCCAACCAGCGCCGGCCCAAACGCCGGCGCCGCCCCGAACGCCGGGGCCGCCGCGGCGCGCCACGCCGACGTGCGTCCGCTGCCGCTGAGCCCGCTGGCGGCCCACCTGCCGTCGTACGCCGGCGGCGAGCGGCTGGTGGCGCTGGGCATGCTCACCTGGATGTACGGGCGGGATCCCGACATCATGCGCCGGCTGCTGGAAAACGAGCTGGCCGGCCGCGGCGGCCGCGTCGTCAGCGCGGCGCTGCGGCTGTTCGAGCTGGGCTGGCGCGAGGCACCCCGCTGGGTGGACTGCCGCTTCGACACGGCTGCGGCCGACGCACCGCCCGTCCCGTCGCCGGCGGCCGGGGGCGTCATGGACGGCCGGGGCGCCATCGTTTCGGCCGCGCTGTTTGCGGGCGTGAACGCCTGCTCGGCGACGGACCACCCGCTGGCCCAGAGCGTGGCCCAGCTGTTTGCGGAACACGGCGGCCGCGTCGCGGAGCCCGAAAGCCCGGGGACCGGCCCCGGGTTCCTGGTCGATGTGGTGGAGGGCCGGGATCCGGCCGACTTCGACCGGCACTTGGGCCCATCGGCCGCGGCCGAGGGCTTCTCCTCGCGCCCCCGGGTCATTGTGCGCCTCACCCGCATCCGCGGCGACGGCGAGCCGCGCCTTCCCGCCTGGTTCGACCCGCTGGGCATCGGCGGCGGCTGCCCGGCGGTGAAGGCGGCCGTGGGGCGCGCGGGCCGCGGGGCGGAGCCCGCAGTCCTGGTGCCCACCACGGTCGACGAGTGCTTCGCGTACACGAGGACGGCCGTGCGCATCGCCGGGCAGTACCGCCGCGACGTCATCGTTCTCGTGGACGCGCTGCTTTTGGATACCGTGCAGGGATTGGCCCCGGGCCCGCATCCGCACAGTTTAGACGACCAAGCCTTGTTCGGGCCCGGGGCCTTGCTTGAGGCTCAACCCTGGGCGGGCGTGGCCGGAGACGGCGGCGACCCGCAGGCCGCGGCCCGCGCCGCGGCGGAGGACCTCCTCCATCGCCTGCAGCTGGCCGAGGCGCCGCTGGAAACGTTCGTCGAGCCGTGCACCGTTTTCGGCGGGGATGAAGGCGACGTGCTGCTGGTGGGCTGGGGCGCCACCCGGGGCCCGGTGGAGGAGGCGGTGCTGCGCCTGCGGGCCCGGGGGAAGGCCGTGTCGGCCCTGCATTTGCGCACGCTGCGGCCGCTGCCGGCCCGGCTGGCCGAGACCTTGTCTCGCTTCCGCCGCATCGTAGCCGTGGACGTCGCCGAAGACGGGCGGGAAGCCGCCGCACGCCTGCGCCACTTGACGGCGCTGCTGCGCGCCGCCCCGGCAGCCGCCGGCGGCGAGGGAGGCGCGAGCCGTCTCGCCCGGCGGCTGACGGCCCACGCGTTTTGCTGCAACCGTCCGCTGCGGCCCGGCGCCGTGGTCGAGTTGGTCCTCGGCCTGGACGGCCCGGGGCCGGACCGCACGCGAACGTTCCGTTGACGCCTAACTGACGCCTAACGCCGGCGCAGAAACGCCGGCCGGCCGTCGCCGTCCAGCGGCTGCCCGTCCGGATCGACGAAGCGCACGTCGAAGGGTTCGTCGGGCAGCTGGTCTTTCGCGACGGGAACCGCATCGTACGGATACGTAAACGCCTGGGTCACGAACTCGTCGGGGCCGGGCCGGCGCCGGGCCACGGTGACGGTCACCACGGGGCGCGACTCCTTCTTGTCTCGAGCCTCCTGGACTTCGACCCGCACGATCCGGATCGCGTAGCCCCCGGTGCTGGCTTCGCCCAAGTAGGCGACGACGACGGCGGTGTCGCCGGCCGCCAGCCACTCCTCCATTTGCTGTCCCGCCTGGCGCCACACGGGGTCGGGCAAAGCCGCCCGCGCCCGCCGCAGGTCCGTTTCGTCCAGCAGCAGCGCGACGTACTGGTCCCGGAACGAGCCGCCCGTCCAGCGCCAGCCGGGCACGTCGGTTTCGTAGATGATCCGGGAGGAACCGTTGCCCGAGGCGGTCAAGAGCCATCCCGCCCCGGCGGCCAGCAAGAGCCCCAAAAGCAGCAGCCTGGACCGCGCAGCAGCATGCATGCCGCTCCCTCCGTTCCGTGAGTAGTGTGCGCAGGACGACCGGCTGCGCGTAAGCAAAGTTCGTTCCGGGCCGGGCCGGCTCCTTTTCCAGAATTGTCATGCCAAGGCGCGGGGCCGCGCCCGCAGCCGGCAGCAGCAAACAGCAGCAAGCAGCAGCAAACGGCAGCAAACAGCAGCAAGCATCAGCAAGCAGCAGCAAGCATCAGCAAGCAGCAGGAAACAGCAGCAAACAGCGGCGAGCACAGGAACGCAGGAACGGCTGGGCGGGCGCCTTACTCCGTACCTGAGCGCCCCGGCTCGTAGTGGCGTCCCAGCGCGGCGGGCGGCCGGGCCTTGCGGAACGCGCCGGCTACCACCAGGATGGTGAGCAAATACGGCAGCATCTGCACCAGCTCCGTTGGCGGCGGGCTGGGCAGCGTCTGCACCCGCATCTGCAGAGCGTCGGTGAAGGCGAAGAGCAGCGCGGCCAGCATGCTGCCCAGCGGGTTCCAGCGGCCGAACACGTTGGCGGCCAGCGCCATGTAGCCGCGGCCCGCGGACATGTTCTGGCTGAACCACGACAAGTGCCCCAAAGACAGCTGCGCGCCGCCCAGCGCGGCCAGCGCTCCGGCGGCCAGCAGCAGCAAAAACTGCGTGCGCCGCACCGGAATGCCCACCGTGTCCGCCGCTTCCGGGTGTTCGCCGATCATGCGGGCCCGCAGGCCGCCCGGCGTCTTAAACAGCCACACCCAAAGCAGCGGGCCCGCCAGCAGCATGACGTACACCAGCGGCGAGTGGCCCGACAGCAGCGGGCCCAGCAGCGGCACCGCCTGCAGGCCCGGGATGGACCAGCCGGGCAGATCCGGCACCACCGGCGACGTGCCGCGGCTGCCCCAGATGACCTGCAGCAGCCACGTGGTCAGGCCCAAGGCGAGGATGTTGAGGCCGATGCCGGCCACGACGTGATTGGCCCGCCAGCGCAGGGTGAAAAGGCCCAGCAGAGCCCCGATCAGCACCCCGGCCAATACGGCCGCGCCGACGCCCAGCCACGCCGAGCCGGTGACGTAGGAGGCGTACGCGCCGGCGAAGGCGCCCGCCAGGAGCTTGGCCTCCAGCGCCAAATTGATGACGCCCACCCGCTCGCTGAGGGTGCCCGCCATGGCCGCCAGCGCGATGGGCGTGGCCAGCCGCAGCGTGGACGTCAGCGTGTTGACGTGGAAAATCGCCTCCAGCGCCTCGCTCATGGCCCCGCCTCCCGCCGGGCGGTTTCGTTGTCGGGCCCGGCGGCGGTTTCCGCGGCCCCCTCGGCCGCCGTCTCCGCCGTCATCGTCATCGCCGTCCCGGCCCTCGGCGCCGCGACGGGCAGCCGGCGCCACGCGTACAAAAGTCCCGGTGCCGCGACGAACAGAATCACCAGTCCCTGCACCGCGGTCATCAAGTCCGCCGGAATGCGGGCGAACAGCTGCATCGTCAGGCCGCCCGCCTGCAGGGCGCCGAACAGCACCGCCGCGGGCAAAACGCCCCACGGCCGGGCCCGGGCCACCAGCGCCACCGCGACGGCGGTGAAGCCGTAGCCGGGGGAAAAGTTGGCGATGAAGCGGTACAGCACGCCCAGCACCATGGTGCTGCCTGCCAGACCCGCCACGGCGCCGCTGACGGCCATGGTCCACACCGTGCGCGCGGCCACCGGCACGCCGGCGTACACCGCCGCGCCGGGATTGGATCCGACCAGCACCACGTCGAAACCGAAAGACGTGCGGCGCAGCAGCCAGTCCACCGCGGCCACCAGCACCACGCCGATGACGACGGCCCACGTCAGGCGGGTGCCGGCGATGAGTTCCGGCAGCCGGGCGTGGGCGGGGATGAGGGCCGTCTGATCCACCGGCCCCGGCGCTTTGAAATACTGTTTGACCAGGTGCGTTGTCAAAAGGATGGCCACGTAGTTGAGCATGATGGTGGTAATGACTTCGTGGGCGCCGGTTTTCGCTTTGAGCGCGCCCGGCACCAGGCCCCACAGCCCGCCGGCCAGCGCTCCCGCCAGCATGGCCGCGGCGATGAGGGGCACCGACGGCCATTCCGCCAGCGCGGCCGCCGTGACGGCGGTGGCCAGCGCGCCTGCGTACAGCTGCCCTTCGGCGCCGATGTTGAACAAGCCGCCCCTGAAAGCGAACGCGACGGCCAGCCCCGCAAACAGCAGCGGCATGGCGTTGACCAGCGTGTCCGCGACGGAATAGACGCTGCCGAACGCGCCGTCCCACAAATTGTAGTACGCGTCGCGCACGTCGTAGCCGGCCAGGGCCAGCAGCGCCGCGCCGGCCAGCAGCGCCAGCGCCACGGCCGCAGCGGTCAACGCCAGCTCGCCCAGCACCTCGGCCCACGCCGCCGGCAGGCGGCGCCCGGCGGTCCGTTCAGTCACCGGCCGTCGCCTCCGTGGGGCCGGCCCCGTCCCGTCCGGCCCCGTCCCGTCCGGTCCCGTTGCGTCCGGCTGCGTTCCGTCCGCTCCCGCCCGACGGCCGCTGGCCGGCCATGAGCAGGCCCAGCATCTCCTCGGTGAATTGCCCTGTCTCTCCCTCCGCCACGATCTCGCCTTCGTAGATGACCGCCAGCCGGTCGCTGAGCGCGAGCAGCTCGTCCAAATCCGCGGAGATGAGCAAGACGGCCGCGCCCCGCGCCCGCATGTCGAGCAGTTCCCGGTGGATGCGCTCGATGGCCCCCACGTCGACGCCCCGCGTCGGCTGGCACGCCAAAATGACCCACGGGTTGTGGTACAGCTCCCGGCCCACCACCAGTTTTTGCTGGTTGCCCCCGGACAGCCCGCCTACAGGGCCCCGCCCGCCGCGCACGTCAAAGCGGGACGTGACCGCGTCGGCCAGCTCGCGGACGGCGGGCCTGCGGAGCACGCCCAGCCGGGCGTAGGGCTGGCCCCAGTGGCGGCCCAGCACGACGTTTTGCTCTACGGACAGCGCCGGCGCCGGGCCCCGGCGCGGGCGGCCCGGGGGGATGTGGGCGCAGCCCGGCCGCCGCCGGCGCCGCGGACCCATGCCCGCCACGTCGCGGCCGGCGATGCGCACGCGCCCTTGGTCCGGCGTCCGCCAGCCGGCGACGACTTCCTCCAGCTCCAGCTGGCCGTTGCCCTCCACGCCCGCGATGCCCAAGATTTCGCCGCCCCGAACCTGGAGGTTCACCGAGCGCAGCAAGTCTTTGCCCGCGCCTTTGACGGTGACGTTTTCCAGTTGCAGCAGGGCAGGCCCCCGCTGCGCGGGCGGCGCCGGCACCTGCAGCAGGACGCGCCGGCCCACCATCAGCTCCGCCAGGCGCTGGGGCGTCGTTTGCGAGGCCGGCATGCTGCCCGCGTCGCGGCCCGCCCGCAGCACGGTGACCCGGTCCGCGACGGCCATGGTTTCCTTCAGTTTATGCGTGATGAAGATGATGGTCTTGCCCTCGGCTTTCAGCTGCCGCATGACGCGAAACAGCTCGTCGGCCTCCTGGGGCGTCAGCACCGCGGTGGGCTCGTCCAGGATGAGAAACTCGGCGCCCCGGATGAGAGCCTTGAGAATTTCCACTCGCTGCTGCTGGCCCACGGACAAGTCCTCCACCCGGGCGCCGGGATCGACGTGCAGGCCGAAGCGCCGGGAATACTCGGCCACCAGCCGGCGGGCCGCGGCCATGTCGATGAGCCCCCGGCGCCGGGGTTCCATGCCGGCGATGACGTTTTCCGCCACGGTGAAGTCGTCCACCAGCATGAAATGCTGGTGCACCATGCCGATGCCCGCCCGCATGGCGTCCCCGGGGCTGCGAATGACCGCGGTCCGGCCCCGGATGCGGATTTCGCCCGCGTCCATCGCGTACAGGCCGTACAAAATTTTCATAAGGGTGCTCTTGCCCGCGCCGTTTTCGCCCAGGAGGCAGTGAATTTCGCCGGGGTAGACGCGCAGGTGCGCGCCGGCGCTGGCCTGGACGGGGCCGAAGCGCTTGTAGATGCCGATCATTTCGATGGCGGGGGCCGGCGGCGCGTCCGCGCCGCCGCCCCCGGGTGTGGGCGCCGGGCCGGGCGCGGCCCCCGCGGGCGGCGGCAGGGGCCGGCCGGCATCGTTGTGCGACACCGTCATGCGCGCCTCATTCGCTTCAGCGGTTGGCTTCCAGCCACGCGTCCACTTCTTCGATGGTGTCCGGCGGCACCAGTTCGCCGGCGATCAAGCGGGTCACCAGCTGACCCACCGCGGCCCGGATGTCCACGGGCACCAGGCTGTCGCTGAAGCCCAGCGCGCCCTCGGCCACGCCCAGGGCGATGACGCCCGGCGTGAACTCGCCGTTGATGACGCTCTGCACCGCGTGCAGCACCGTGTTGTTGACGTACTTCATGCCGTTGGTGAGCACGTGCCCCGGAGCCAGGTGGCCCTGATCGTCATCGGCGCCGATGGCGTAGACGCCGGCCTCCTGCGCGGCCTGAAGGACGCCCAGGCCCGAGCGCCCCGCGGCGCCCCAGATGATGTCCACGCCCTGGTCAATCTGGGCCAGGGCCAGCTCCTTGCCCCGGGCCGGGTCGTCCCAGGCGCCCACGTAGGAGTAGCGCACGTCGGCCGCCGGGTTGACGTATTTCGCGCCGGCGATGTAGCCCGCAATGTTGGCGTTGATGAGCGGAATGTCCATGCCGCCCACGACGCCGATGACGTTAGCTTCGTTGATCTTCGGATCGCTGGCGCGCATGGTCATCAGTCCGGCTACGGCGCCCAGCAGAAAGCCCCGCTCGGCCTCGCGGTACACGTAGGAAGCGACGTTGTCGCCTTCGGCCACCGCGTCCACGATGGCGAAGCGCTGGCTCGGGAACCGGGCCGCCACCGCGGTCACCGCGTCGGCCTGGTCAAAGCCGATGGAGATGATGAGATCGTAATTCCCCCGCTGCGCAAAGCGGGTCAGCAGCGCCTCGTACTCGGCCACGGACGCCGGCTCGGCCCAGTCGAACTGCACGCCGAAGCGCGCCTGGGCGGCCTGGACACCCGCGTAGGCCGAGTCGTTGAACGACTGGTGGCCCAGCCCGCCGGTGGCAAACACGATGGCCATGCGGCCCGTCTGGGCCTGTGCGGCCGGCGCAAAGGCCAGCAGCGCGGCCAGCGCGACGACCAAAACCAGCGCGGCCGGGGCGACGGCCGGTGTGGAGCGCAACGTCCTGAACATCGACATCAGCGGTACCCCCTCCGTAGCGTCGGGCGGCCGGGGCGCGGCCGCACCGTGTCTTGCGCCGCGGCGCCGGGCGGCGGCCGCGGGCCGTGGCGGCGCCGCCGCCTCTCATTCATTCTCAGCGGGCGCGCGCGAATCCTGTCCGAATACGAGGGAGAGATATGCTCGATTTCCGTGCATTTGCACACAAACAGTGCATTTGCATACATCGAGCGGATGCGGTCGCACGGTCGCGCCACGCCAACCGATTCACCGGGGAACGCCCGGCCGGCGCCCCGTGCCGGTGGCCCTTGTTGCAGAGAAGAGAGGAAAGAGAGAATTTACAGAGAAAAGAAAAACCTACTGCCTCTTCCGGCCGGTCCACGGCCCACGAGGCGGAACACATCGACGGACAGAGGGAGGAACGTCTGCATGGTCGTCGGGAGTGGCTGGAGACGGACGCGCGGGATGGCGTGGCGAGCCGGAGCCACATGGATGGCGGGCGCAATTCTCCTGGCCGCGCTGCTGGCCGCCGGCCCGCCCGGGCCCGGCGCGGCCTACGCGCAGGCGGGCACCTTCGGCGTCGGCGAAGTCGGCCCCGCGGGGCCCGTCTTTTCGGGGCCGCATCAGTACCCGTTCGTGTGCGGTACCGTCGAGTCGGGGCTGGGCCAGCCGGTGGTCGACAACTACGACGGCATCGGCACGCCCGTGACGGACGAGGAAGGCAACGTCATCGGATGGAGCAAAGACTGCGGAGTGCCCATGCGGGTCGACTACTTTTACCGCTCCACCGACGGCACGTGGAAACCGCTGCCCGACCGGGCCGTGCGGCCGCCGGATCTGGCGCAGACCACCACCAGCCACGGCCTGACCGTGGACTACATCGTGGCCGTGGAGCGGGGCACCATCAACCGCTTCATTTACGGCATCGCGATGCTGGCGCCCTTTGACTACACGCCCCACAGCCCCTACCTGCCCACGCCGTGGAACCGGCGTCTCATCTTCTCTTTCGGCTCGGGCGGCGGCGGCGTCGGGTATCGCCAGTATCCCATGAACGTCAGCGAGGTGCTTATCGATGAGTTTCTCTCGAAAGGCTACGCCGTCGCGTACACGACGGGCGCCCGCACGGCCCGCAGCTACAACATGACGCTGGCGGAAGAGACCATCATGATGGTGAAAAACCACTTCCGTGCCCGCTACGGCGAGCCGCTGTACACCGTGGGCATCGGCAGCTCCGGCGGCGCGCTGACGCAGTACGTGGTGTCGCAAAACCATCCGGGGCTGCTGGACGCGCTCATCCCCATCCGGGGCTATCCGGACATGATTACGCAGTCTATTTACGTGGGCGACTGCGAGCTGATGGAGTACTACTTCGACCACAGCGACAACCCCCGCTGGCAGAGCAAGGAGGAGCGGGAAGTGTTCGAGGGTCTGGCCGGCAACGACGCCCTGGGCGAGACGGCGTGCGTGGCGGGCTGGCGCGGCTCGGTGCAGGCCTTCATCAACCCCCACTTCCCGCCCTTTGATGTCAGCAGCCTGTCGCCGGAGGTGGTCGCGGCCACCGCATGGACCCACTGGGACGACCTGCGCAACATTTACGGCGTCACCGAGCACGGCATCGCGCCCAACACGTGGGACAACGTGGGCGTGCAGTACGGGCTGGTGTCGCTGCAGAAAGGCGACATCACGAAAGAAGAGTTCTTCGACCTGAACGAGCGCATCGGCGGGTGGAAGCAGCCCCACGAGTTCGGGCCGCCCAGCTTCCCGTACGACGAAGGCAACATCAACTTCGGCGAGCCCGGCCGGCCCAACCGCACCACGGGCAGCATTGCGGCCATCAACCGGGCGTACCAGTCCGGGCAGGTGTTCATGGGCTACTCCGACGTGCCCATCATCGACCTGCGGCAGTACGAGGACCCGATTCTCGACATGCACCACTTCCTGCAGTCGTTCGCCGCCCGGGAACGCATGATCAAAGCGCGCGGCCACGCGGACAACCAGCTCATCTGGGTGGCCGGCACCCAGCGCATTCGCGGCGTGTTCCTGAACATGCCGCGGGAGGTGCTGGACCTGGCGCTGGAGACGCTGGATGAGTGGCTGGCCAACATGCGGGCTAATCCGGGCCTCAGCGCGGCGGAGGCGCGGCCGGCCCATGCGATGGACCGCTGCTGGGACGACGAGGGCCGGGTTATCGCCGAGGGCCCCGGCGTCTGGGACGAAGGCGGCCCGTGCCGGGAGGCGTATCCGCCGTACCATACGTCCCGCACGCTGGCCGGCGGCCCCGTGTCGGGCGACGTCTTCAAGTGCGCGCTCATCCCGGTGGACGAGGCCGTGGCCCGGGGCTTTTACCCGGCGGATGGCCCCAACGCGTTCACCGCCGAGGACATCCAGCGGCTCAAGGCCATTTTCCCCGACGGCGTCTGTGACTACAGCCAGCCGGACGTGGGCTTTCCCGCCGAATGGTTCCGGCGGTAGCGAAAAGGTGCGGCTGGTCCGGCTTCACCGGGCCAGCCGCCACGTGTACAGCACGACCGCCACGGACGTGGCCAGGTTCAGGCTGGACACGCCGGGTTCCATGGGAATCGCGATGCGGCCGTCGGCCCGGGCCAGGAGCTCCCAGCTCAAGCCCCGCCGTTCCGAACCGAAGGCCAGGACCGCGTCGTCGGGAACGCCGCCGGGCGTCAGCATCTCGCCGTCGGGATGCACCGCCAGCAGCGGGCCGTGCCAGCGGTCCAGGCCCTCGGCCCGGGCCACGGGCACGGCAAACTGCAGACCCGCGCCGCCGCGCAGGGCGTCGGGCCCCCACGGGTCGTGCCGCCCGGTGGTGACCACGCCGGCGGCGCCCGCGGCCGCGGCCACCCGCACCACCGCGCCCATGTTGCCCAAGTGGGTAGGCTCTTCCAGCAGGACCAGGGGCGCCTTGCGGGAGGCCGTCAGCAGCGCGTGCGCGGATACGACGCGCCGCGCGGCCACGGCTAGGACGCCCGTGTCCGGCGGCCGCGGCGCCAGCCGAGCGAACAAGTCCGGTTCCACGACGCGGGCCTGCGCCCGGATCGCGGGCCACACGTCGGGCGCGAGCATATCGCATAGTTGCTGCAGGTGCTCAAGGTCCCGCGTGAGCACGACGTGCACGTCCGCGCCGAACCGGAGCGCGTGCTTCAGCGGGTGAAATCCTTCCAGCACCGCCAGCGTCTTGTCCCGGCGCGCGGCGCGGCACGCCTCCACAAGGCGGCGGTCCGGTATGTCCGCCCACGGGGCGGGCCGGGCTTGTCCCGGCAGCTTCGGGCCGATGGCGCTTCTCTCCCCGGCGGCGCCGCGGGCGGTGGGCTCGCGGCGCCGTGCTCCTTCCATCTAAAGATACGGTTTCGTCAAAACAGCGTCAATTGCCCGGGGAGCACCGGGAACCGTTTCGCGCCCGCAGCCGCGGTGGGCGCCGGATTTGTCTCCCGGGTCGCCCGGATCTTTCCGGCTTCTGCCGCTGCGCCCCTTCTTCCGGCCTCCGCCGCTCCGGCGGCCCCTCCGGCCGCCAGGGGTCTGGACGCATCGGCAAAGCCGTACAGTTCTTTGAGCTCGGCGATGCGCGCATAAATCCTGTCCTGATAGCCCCGCGGCGCGTACGGGCCGGGATACAGCCGGCGGTACAGCGGCAGCAGCCCCGGAGCGTCCCTGCGCAGGAAGTCGCCGTACACGCTGCGCACGCCGTCCTGCAGCCGCAGCACGCCCGAGGTGAGAAAGCGCGCGCCGTGGTCCGCCGCGGCCCGCACCACCGCCCGCAGGGAGGCGTCGTCGTCGTTCAGCCCGGGCAGGACGGGCGCCAGCAGGACGCCGGCATGGATGCCCGCGGCGGCCAGCCGCTCCAGGGCTTTAAGCCGCTGGTGCGGCGGCGGCGTGTCCGGCTCGATGCGCCGGGCCAGCTCCGGATCCAGCGTCGTCACGCTGAAGCCCACCTTGACGCCCGGGCCTTGGGCCAGCGCGCGGAGCACGTCCACGTCCCGCACGACCATGGTGTTTTTCGTCATAAGGTTGCAGGGCGTGTGGAAATCGGCGAAGGCTTCGAGAATCCCCCGGGTGAGGCGGTACTTCCCCTCTACGGGCTGATACGCGTCCACGGCCGTGCCGATGGCCACGTTTTCCCGGCGCCACCCGGGGCGGGCCAGCTCCCGGCGCAGCACCGCCACCGCGTTCACTTTGACGAACACCTGGCGCTCGAAGCCCGCGCCGGGGTCCATGTCCAAGTACTCGTGGTACCGCCGCGCATAACAGTAGACGCACGCGTGAACACAGCCCCTGTACGGGTTGACGGACCAGCGGAAGGGCAGGTACGACCCGTGGACGCGGTTTAGCAGCGACTTGCTTTGCATTTCCACGACCTTGACCGCCGGCACCGTATCACCCGCCCTTTCAGGAACGATGGGCCTCCGGATGGACCCCCGAGCAATCCGGCCTATGCGTACGTATGTTCGTGTACGTGCCGCTATTTTACCACGCCAGCGGTCCCGACGCAAACATACGATGGGCCTGGAGCCGGCGGAGGCCGCCGCGAGTCCTCGGTGCGAATTCGCGAGCATACGGTCATATTAGGGAGAATGACGGAGAAATCGGGAGGATGCGTTCCTGACGGCGGCCATACGGCGTCATGTCCCGCCCACGGTCGTGAGACGCCGCCGCAGCCGCTTTGACCCCGCGGCGCCGCGGCCGGTATGATTGGAAAGAACGTGTTTTGCCGGCTTGTCCGGCTGGCTTCTTCGCGGCGCCAACGCGTGGGGACGGGCCACGCGGTGCCCCGGCGCCGCTTTCTCCTCTCGGCGTGCAGGCGCCGCCTTCGGTCCATCGGACGGGTGACATCATTTCAGCCAAGGAGCGTGGTCAATATGTGCGGACTTGCGGGAATGTTCGGCAAGAAAGCCGGTGATGAGGATGTCGCGGCGGTCCGGCGGATGATGGAGCGGCTGGCCCATCGCGGACCCGACGGCCGGGCGTTTTTCGCAGGCGAAGACGTCTGCCTGGGACAAAACAGCCTGGCCGTCGTCGATCTGCAGGCCCGGCGCCGGCCCGTGCGGAACGAGGACGGCTCGCTGTGCATCGTGGCCGACGTGGAGGCCTACGGCACGGCCGCCATGCGGGCGCGGCTTCCCCGCGGCTGCCGGTTTGCCACGAACACCGGCGCGGAAGCGGTGCTGCACCTGTACGAAGAGTACGGGCCGAATTGCGTCGAGCACATCGAAGGCGCGTTTGCGTTCGTCATCTATGACGCCCGGCGGCGCGCCCTGTTCATGGCCCGGGATCCTCTCGGCGTAAAACCCCTCTACTACGGCTACGGCCCGGACGGGACGCTGTATTTCGCCTCGGAAATCAAGGCGCTGGCCGTCGCGACCGAGGACATCCGCGAATTCCCTCCCGGACACCGCTTCGACACCGAGGCCGGTTTCGAGCGGTATTACCGCCTGCCGGCCGCCGACGGCGACGCGGCGCACCCCCTGAGCGACCCCGAGCAGGCCGTGGAGCGGGTGCGGGCCTTGCTGGAGGAGGTGGTGGAGAAGCGCATGCGGACCGACGCGCCGCTGGGAGCCTTCCTCAGCGGCGGTTTGGACTCGAGCCTCATTACGGCCCTGGCCGTACGCCGGCAGCCCGGCCTGAAGACTTTTGCCGTGGGGATGGAGGGCAGCGGCGATCTGGAGGCGGCCCGCACGGTGGCGGATTATCTCGGCACGCGGCATTACGAGTACGTCATCACCGAAGAGGACATTCGCGAGACCCTGCCCCGCGTCATTTACCATCTGGAATCCTTCGACCCGGCGCTGGTGCGGGGCGCCATGGCCAATTATTTCGCGGCGCGACTGGCAAAAGACCACGTCAAGGTGGTGCTGAGCGGGGAAGGCGCCGACGAGCTGTTCAGCGGTTACACGTATTTGCGGGAGCTGGACGTGGAGGAGGAGCTGCCCCGGGAGCTGCGCCTCATCACCGCCAAGCTGCACAACACGGGGCTGCAGCGGCTGGACCGGCTGTCGGCCGCGCACTCGGTGGCCGCCCGCCCGCCGTTCTTGGACTTGAAACTGGTGGAGCTGGCCTTCCGGATTGCGCCGGGCCTGAAGATGTACGGCCGGCCCAAAGTGGAGAAGTGGATCTTGCGCAAAGTGGCCGAGCGGTACCTGCCCCACTCCATCATCTGGCGGGCCAAGCAGAAATTCGCCATCGGCACCGGCATCGCCGACGTGCTGAAAAAGCTGGCCGAAGAGCGGGTGTCCGAAGCCGAGTTCCGGCGGGGGCGGCACCTGAAAAACGGCTTCGAGATCAAGTCCCGGGAGGAATACTACTATTACAAGCTGTTCCGCCGCTTCTTCCCGGCGGAGCGGGTGACGCGGGTGATGGGCCGCAGCCGCAGCCTGGGGCCGACGGAGCGGTATGCGTAAGGCGCGTCAGGCGCTCATGCGCTCCTGCAGCCACGCCCGCACCACGGCCGCGCATTCCGCCGAGACGTGGTGGGCCATGGCAAACTCCTCGTAGCGCACGTCCGCGCCCAGCTCCCGCAGCGTGTCCGCGGCGGCCCGGCCCCACTGGACCGGCAGCACGTTGTCCATCGTGCCGTGGGTGACCAGGACCGGCAGGCCGTCCAGTCGCCGGTGCGCGGGTTCCCAGCCGGCGGGGCGGGGGAAGTAGCCGCTCAAGGCCGCCACGCCGCCGATTTGGTCGCGGACCGTCAGCGCCGTGGCGATGGACATGACGGCGCCTTGACTGAAACCCAGCATGATCAGCCGTTCCGCCGGCACGTCGAAGCGGGAGCGCACGTCGTCCACCAGCTCCGCCAGCAGCTCCACGCTGTGCCCGAAGGAGCGGGGCTCGGGCTCGCCCAGCGAGGCGAACTCGAACCACGCGTAGCCCGCGCCGAAGGCGTGGCGCAGCTCGATGGGCCCGCGCGGAGCCACCACCCGGCACGGCAGCGCCAGCTCGCGGCCCAGGCCCAGCAGGTCCTCTTCGTTGCTGCCGAAGCCGTGGACGGCGATGACCGTCAGCGCCGGCTGCGACACGTCCGGCGGCTCATAGACGCGAGTGAAAAGGCGTGACAACGGCGTGACCACTCCTTCACCGGCCGCATGGAGAGGCTGCGGCGGGCGCGGACCGGGCGCGGCGGGCCGGCCGCCTCAGGCGTTGTTGCCTTGCGTAACCT
This sequence comes from Bacillota bacterium, assembly GCA_003387805.1. Lineage (GTDB taxonomy): Bacteria > Bacillota > Limnochordia > Limnochordales > ZCTH02-B6 > CALJUZ01. The sequence goes on from QGSR01000001.1 coordinate 16,922, forward strand.
GGAGCTCCAAAGCCCGCAGCTCCCGGGTGCACGCCTGCAGCTCTTCCTGCGCCATCTTCTGGAAGACCGCCAGCTCCGCCCGGCGCGCCTCGTCGCCTTCCTCCATGAGGCGGCGGACTTCGTTGTAAATGTCCAGGGCGCGGTCGATGCGGCTGCGCAGGTCCTCCATGCGGCTTTCCGCCTGCACCACGCCGGCGGTGCGCCCGGCCACCACGTCCGCGTAGCTGTCGACCAAAACCCGCTGAAACTCTTCGTCTTCCTCGGCACCGTCAAAGGATGCCTTGACGCAGATGGGCTCGCTGCGATGGGCCAGGGCCGAGGCCAGGGTCAGCGGGTCCGGAAAGTCCATGCCGCCCACGCTGGCCTGCCACGGCGGCGTGGGCCACACGCGGGCCCGGCCCATGTTGATTTGCACCGCGATGGGCGCGCCCGTCAGATCCCGCACGAAGTGCACCCGGTGCACGGCGCCCATCAGCAGGCCGCACAAATAGACCAGCATCGCGTCCGGGTAGGCCGCGATGGAAAGGCGCTGCAACACGCGAACTTTCAGGCGAATCTCTTCACTCATGGCACACGCAACCTTCCGGGGATGCCCCCGGTCTCAGCCGTTGTTTTGTCTGGTTTTCACGCGGCCGGCGGCCTTCGCTTCCGCCGTGCCGCGGCCCTCGCGCTAGCCGGCGCCGGCCGTCTCGGCCCCGTGGCAGTCGGCGCACAGCCCGACGATGTCCAGGTGATGGGATTCGATGTGGTAGCCGAGCTGCTCCGCCACCCGGGCCATGGATTCCTCCATGGGGCACTGGTCCAAGTACGCCACCCGGCCGCACCGGCGGCAGATGAGCCGGTCCCGGTGATCCGCGTCGGCCGGCCCGCCCGGCGGCGCGACGATATAGCGCTGGCAGCCGTCCTCCATGTGCAGCCGCGACAAAACGCCCAAGTCCTGCAGCAGCTTCAGCGTGCGAAACACGGTGGCGCGACCCACGCCCCGGCGGCGCAGGTCTTCGTACAGGTCTTCGCCGCTGAAGGGCCGGTGGGCCATGGCGGACACGGCTTTGGCCAGCTGCACCCTGGGTCCCGTCAGGCGGTGGCCCGCCTCCTCCAGCAGGTCCAAAATATGCTGCTCCAAGCCCGCGACGCCGGCGCTCGGGGCGTTCTTGCCGGGGTTGCCGCCTTGCATTCTCATACCCCTATCATGGCACGAGTCCACGGGATACGCAACCGCTCCGCCCGGCCGCGCCGGCGCCCGCGGGCCGCCGCACGTGGTATAATGAAGGCCGACGGGAACGGAAGACCAAACCGGCCAACCGCGCCGGGACGGGCGGCCGCCCGCGAGGCGAAGATGCGGTGCATTTCGCAAAACACCGGGCAACAACACCAAAAAAACACTTTCGCCCGAGTCATGCGCCCAGCCCCGGCGAGCTGGTAAGATAAGCGTTGGAACACGGCGGCCCGGGCGGGCGTCCCGCGCGGGTCGTCCCCGGCCGCGGTCCGCCGTTTCCTCTTAGCTTGGTTAAATAAACATGAAAGGATGACCTTGTTTGCGTCGTTTGTCTTTGGCTGCTCTCGTGCTGGCTTTGGCGGCCGCTGCGTTGGCGGCGCCGGCGGCTGCGCACCAGACGAAAACCGTCGGTCCGGCCGGGGAGTACACCATCAGCTTCGGTTTCGTCACCGAGCCCATCTACACCAACGAGCGCAACGGCCTGGACATCATCGTGCGGCGGGCCGAGGACCGGTCGCCCGTGTCGCACCTGGAAGGCACGATGATGGCCGAAATTTTCAGCCCCGACGGTTCCGTCAGCCGGGTGCTGCCGCTGCGGGCGGTGTTCGGGCAGGAGGGCCGCTACACGGCGGACATCGTGCTCACCGAGCCGGGCGTGTACACGGTGCGCCTGTGGGGCTACATTCTGGACGTGGAGTTTGACGAGCTGTTCCACACGCACGAGGTCAGCGACATCGCGGCGCTGGCGTTTCCGTGACGCCGGTGCCGCCGTTTGGGCCGCCGGCTTCGGCGGGCGGCCGGCACGCTCTCGTGACCGAGCTTTTTTCGGGGTGATACGATGTTGGCTGTGACGGGAAGGGCGCTGCGGCCGGCGGCGGGGGCGGTCCTCGCTGCCGTGCTGGCCCTGGGCCTGGTTTTCGCGGCGGGAACGGCGGCCTCGGCCCACGCGTTTTTGGAGAGCAGCGTGCCCGAGCGGGACGCGGTCTTGTCCGTGCTGCCCGAAGCGGTGACGCTGACGTTTACGGAGCCGGTGGAAGTGCGGGCCAGCATTTTCAAAGTGTATCCGCTGGAGCCCGACGATGATCCGCTGCGTCTGCGGGCGCAGGCGGCCCGGCTGGTGGACGAGGTGCTGCAAATCCGGGGCGATGAGGAGCGGCGGGCCGACGCGGGCGTGCAGGCCGCGGGGCGCGAGGCGGCGGAGATCCGCATCGTGCTGAAGGACGGCTTGCCGCCGGGGCCGTACGTCGTCATGTGGCGGGTGCTGTCCATCGACACGCACATCACCTGGGGCCACTTCGTGTTTGCCTACGCGCCGGACGAAGGCTGAGGCTGCTGCGGCCGGGGGCCCGGGCGGCCCCGGCTGACGGCGGCGGCCGCCGGGCCCGGCGCCGCGGGGTCGAGGAGAGACGCGCATGCCTTATCCGTGGATTAAGGCGATCCATTACATCGGACTGGCCCTCCTGCTGGGGGGGCCGGTCTTTTGGCATTTCATCCGCGAGGGCGACGCCGACCAGCGTCCCGGCCCGCGGTCGGCCGCGGGATGGGTGGTTTTTGCTCTCGGGTTCATTTTGTTCCTCGTTTCGGGATACCTGGACGCGGTGCGGGCGGCCCGGGACCTTTGGGGCGAGCTGCTGCCCGGCGACATGCAATATTTCCTGACCCAAAGCCGCTACGGCGTCATTATCACCCGCAAGTCGATCCTGGCCGTGCTGTTCGCGGCCTTGGCCGTCGTCGCGGCCCGGCGGCCGCGGGCGCCCTGGATGCGGGCCGCGGTGGCCGCCTTGGGCCTCGGCGTCGTCTACCACGTCAGCGCAGCGTCGCATTCGGCCGCGGAGGGGTTCCTCGGGCTCTTCTCGGACATGATGCACGTCACCGGCCTGGCCGTGTGGGGCGGCGGGCTCGTCTATTTCGCTCTCTCGCCGTGGCCCCGGCCTGCGGGCGGCGGGCGGGTTGACGACGAGACCCGGCGGCGGCTGGCCGCCACGTCCCGGCGGTTCTCTCTGGTCGGCATGATCTTTGTCGGCGCCATCATCGCCTCGGGAGCGTTCATGGCGTACCGGCTCATTTACAGCATCATCGCCGTCACCGGCACGCCCTACGGGCTGGCCCTGCTCCGCAAGATTTTGCTGCTGGCGGGGCTGCTGGTGCTGGCTGGCGTCAACCACTTCTATTTCGTGCCCCGGCTGGAGCGGGGCCAGGGGCCCGCGACCCTGGTGCAGCGCTTCCGCTGGACGGTCTGGGGCGAGGTCGCGCTGTTGTTCTTCATTTTGGTGTCGACGGGCGCGCTGACGACCAACTCGCCGCCCAGGGAGCCGCAGGCCATCCCGAGGCCTATCCACCAGACCGGCGTCGTCAGCGGCATTCACTACGAAATCGACGTGACGCCGTATCCCGCGGGCAACCTCGTCTTTGACCTGCGCCTCACCGACGCGGAGGGCCGGCCGGTGTCGGTGACGCCGCCGGAGATGGACTTGACCATGCCGGAGCACCTGATGCCGCCCTACTACGCAACGATGCGGCGGACGGGGCCGGGGCGGTACGAGGCGGACTTGATTCTGCCCATGTCCGGCCGCTGGGTCATCTACATCCGGACGGACCTGGACGGCGTGCCGCTGGACGACATCGTGCTGGATTTCCGCAGCGGCGCCAGCCTGCGGGACCAGCAGCGCGAATGGTACGTGTCCCACTGGCGGGCGACGCGGCTGCCCCTCGGGCCGGTGGTGACGGTATTCTGGACGGGCCTGGTGTTTCTGGCGGTGTTCGCCATCCGGCAGGGGCGCCGCAAGGAGGAGTTCAAGCCGCTGCTGGTCAGCGGCGGCCTGCTGCTGTTTTTCAGCTTGTGGCAGGTAGGGTCGCTGTTCGTGGCCAAAGGCTATCCGACGGAGTATCAGCCCAATCCGGTGCCGCGGACCGAGGAGACGGTGGCTCTGGGCCGGGAGCTGTACATGGCCAACTGCGCGGTCTGCCACGGCCCGGAAGGCCGGGGCGACGGCCCGCTGCGGGACACCATGTGGCCGCCGCCGTCGCGGCTTTCCTGGCACGCGCCGTGGCACGCCGACGGCGAACTGTACTGGTTCATCACCAAAGGGGTGAACGGCACCGACATGCCGGCCTTCGAGCAGGCGCTGACCGACGAGGAGCGCTGGGCCATCGTCCATTTCCTGCGCACGCTGCCGCGCGAAGGCCCCATCTGGTTCCCGGGCGAGCGCATGTACTGACGCGACAAAGCCCCGGAAATCGCGCACCATACTGTTCGGCGCCGTGAAGGACGCGTCGGCGCCGAAAGGATGACCGCGGCTTGCGGGCGCAAACCCGCCGGAAAGTGGCGGCGCTGGCCGCCGTCACGTGGGTCATGGTGCTGGGCAACACCATGTTGTTTCCCGTCTTTCCCGCCATCCGGGCGGAGCTGGAGCTGAGCGGCGGGCAGCTGGCCTGGCTGGTCGCGGCCATCTCGCTGCCGTCGGCGGGGCTGAGCCCGCTGGCGGGCGCGCTCAGCGACCGCATCGGCCGCAAGGCCGTCATCGTGCCCTCGCTGGTGCTGTACGGCGCGGGCGGCTTGCTGGCCGCGCTGGCGGGCTGGCGGGCCGAGGCGCCCTTTGCGTGGATGGTGGCCGGCCGCCTGCTGCAAGGCTTGGGCTCCTCCGGACCCATGCAGCTGACCATGGCGCTGGCCGGCGACATGTTTCAGTCCGAGGAGCGGGCGAAGGCCGTGGGCCTTCTGGAGACGGCCAACGGCGCGGGCAAAGTGGCCAGCCCGCTGTTGGGCGGCGCGGTGGGCGCCTTCGGCTGGCAGGCGGTGTTTCTGGTCTATCCCGTGGCCGCGGGCCTGGCCGCGGCGGCGATGGCGCTGCTCATCGACGAGCCGCCGGCCCGGGCGGCGCGGCGGCCGGCGTCGTACCTGGGCGCCGTTTGGCGGGCCGCGGAGCGGCCCGCGGTGTGGCTCACCTTTGCCGCCGGTTTTGCGTTCATCTTTTCGCTGATTGGACTGTCCTTTTGGCTGACGGAAGCGGCGGCCCCGCGGCTGGGCTGGAGCCGCTTCCAGCTGTCTTTGGCCGTCGCGCTGCCCATGGCGGGCCTGGCGTCCGCGTCGCTGACGGCCCAGTTCGTGCAGACCCGGCTGGGCGTCGGCGCCGCGGCGGCGGCGGGCGGCGTGCTGGCCGGCGGGGCGCTGGCCGCGGTGGCGATGCTGCCGCAGCCGCTGCACCTGTGGCTGGCCGCGGCGGGTCTGGGCGCGGGCGTGGCGCTGCCGGCGCTGAATTCCATCGGCGTGGGCGCCGCGGGGCGGGAACAGCGGGGCGCGGTGACGGCCGTCTACGGCGGCCTGCGGTCTTTGGGCGCGGCCCTGGCGCCGGCGGGACTGCTGATGCTGCTGCGCATCCATCCGGACGCGCCGTTTCTGATTCTCGGCGGGGTGCTGGCGGCGCTGACGCTGCTCATCGGCCGTCGGGCGGCGGGCTGGTCGCCTGCGGGGCGCCGGGCCCGGGGCCGTCCGCGCCGAGTTTCGCCGTAAACGTGTGCAGCCCGCACTCGGTCTTGCCGGTGCCGGGCCAGCGGCCGCTGCGCTCGTGGCCGGGCGCCGCCGGTGCGGTGCAAGGCCAGCAGCCGATGCTGGCGTAGCCCCGGCGGGCCAGCGGGTGTCGGGGCAGGCCGTGCCGGTCGATGTACCGCTCCACGTCCGCCCGGGTCCAGTTGGCCATGGGATGCACCTTGACGACGGTGCGTCCATCGGGCAGGCCGTGCGGCTCGACGACGCCGAGCCCGCGGCGGGTCGCGGCCTGGTCCCGGCGCAGCGCGGCGATCCAGCATTTGGCATCCAGAAAACGCAGCGCCGCGGCCAAAGGCTCCACTTTGCGCAGGCGGCAGCAAAGGTCCGGGTCCCGCTCGTACAGGCGGGGGCCGTACTGCGCGTCTTGTTCGCGGACCGTCAGCGCCGGCTGCTGCGTAATGACCCGCAGCCGGAACAGGCGTGCGACCTCGTCCTTGAACGCCAGCGTCTCCTCGAAGTGGTAACCCGTGTCGAGAAACACCACCGGCACGTCCAGCCCCAGGCGGCTCAGCATGTGTGCGAGCACGATGCCGCCGCCGCCGAAGCTGCACGTCATGACCGCCTTGGGAGCGAACCGCTCCGCCGCCCAAAGCAAAATCTGCTCCGCCGTCCACCTTTCGGCTTGTTTAGAAATTGTATTCAATTCGTTTATATTCATTGACTCCTCTCCTCGCCCCTCGTTATGCTATGAGCGGGCGGCGGCCCGCGTGCGGGTGGCTGGGCCGGGGCCTGACAGGTCTGACGAACTTTGCCGGAAGGTCCGGCGCCGGCCGCGTCAAAGGGCCAAAGGGAGGCGCCGCGGCCGATGCGGGGACGAAGGTCCCTGCCGGCGGGGACCCCGGGATCCCGGGACGCCGGCGGGGGCCGCCGCGGCCGGCGGGGCCAGGGGGCTGCGGCGTCCGAAAGGAGCCTTCGATGAAACGAGTCGGTTCCGGAGAAGAGGCGGGCACCGGGCGCCCGGCGTCCGCCTCCCGGCGGGCAAACACGGCGGCCCCGTGGGCGGCGGCCGTCGTCATCGTCGTGGCTTTGGCCGCCGCGTGGTTTGCTCTGGAACGGGGCGTGTTTACGCAGCCGTGGCGGCAGGCGGCGGCTCGCGAGCTGTCGCAGGCGCTGGGCGCGCCGGTCTCGGTGGAGGCGGTGGGCGCCGGCGTCAACCGCTTGGTGCTCCACGAGGTCGAGGTGGACGGGGCGTGGTCGGCGGCTGCGGAACGAGTGGTCGTCGGCCTGTCGTGGGTGGACGTGCTTCTGCGGCGGGCCGCGCCCCTGGAGGCGGTGCGCTGGGTAGAGATTCACGGCCTGTCCGTGGAGGTCCCGTGGGACGGGTGGCCGGGCCGGCGGTCCGGGCGTGCCGGGGCGGACGAGGCCGGAGAAGCAGGCGCCGCGCCCGAAGAGGCGGACCCCGCCGACGCCGCGCCGGAGTGGCCGGCGCTGTCCGCTTTGCTTCAGGAAGTGGAGAGGCTTCAGGGCCGTCTGCGGGAACGGCAGCAGCAGCGCCCGGTTCCGGCGGAGCGAGAGCTGCTGGTGCGATGGCGGGACGGACGCGTTCGTTTCCGTCTCGGTGAAGGCGGGCCGGCGATGGAGGCGGCGGCCGAGGGTGTCGTCGCGTGGCGGGGCGGCCGCTTGCTCATGGAGCGGCTGACCGCCCGGGCTGCGGAGCTGGAGCTGACGCTGAACGGTACGCTGTTCCCCCGGACCGACGTCTATGCCCGGCTGGTCGCGGACGACTTGGCCCGGGCGATGGATTCGTTGCCGCGGGACGGGGCCGGCGCGCCCGTTCACGCCGCCGGGCGGGTGGAATTGGAGGCGTGGCTCACGGGTTCGTCGGCCGCCCCGAGGGCGTGGGGCACGGTGCACGGACGGGACCTGCGGGCGGCGCTGGATGCGGCGCCCGAGGCGGCCGGCGGGGCGACCGGCGAGGCGACGGGCGTCTACGCCGCCGACGAGTTGACGGGATATTGGACCTACGAAGGGGCCGGTTTGGTCGAAGCGCGGCTGGAGGCCCGCCGCCGGGCGGCCCAAGTGTGGCTGGAAGGCGTCGTGAATCCGGCCGACGGATCGTTCCGGTTTGCCGTGGACGCGACGGACGTGGACGTCCCCGGGGACGTGCCGCCGCTGGCCCGCTACGACGTGGCGGGCCTGGCCGACTTTTCCGGCATGCTGACCGGCACCGTCGCCCAACCGAAGCTGGAGGGTTCCGTGGCCTCCGACGGCGGCCGGCTGTGGGGACAGCCGTTCTCGAAGCTTCAGGGTCACATCGAGCTGACCCGCGAGCGGTTCGCGTTCGAGCGGGCCGTGGCGGCGCAAGGCCCGTCCGAGTACTATCTGGACGGCGTCGTCGGTTTCGCGTCCCCGGCGGCCGGCGAGCCGGGGCACGTGGACCTGGTCGTGCGCACCGACCGCGGCCGGGCGGAAACCGTCCTGGCGGTCTTGGGCTGGGACGTGCCCGTGGAGGCCGCTCTCTCGGGAACCGCCGCGTTTTCGGGTCCTCCGGGCGCCGTGGCCGCCGAGGGCGACGTTTCTTTGACCCACGGGGTCGCGTTCGGCCAGCCGTTTGATGTCTTGTCCGGGAACTTTCGCTACGAAGACGGCATGTTTTCCGTGGCGGGCGTCGAAGGAAAGTTGCGGGGCGGCGCCGTAGGGCTGGAGGGAGGCGGCCGCTGGAGCGGGCCGTGGCGCCTGACGGTGCGGGCCGACGACGTGCCGCTGCAAGCCGTGGCGGCGGTGCGGGACCGCTGGCCCGAAGTCAGCGGCCTGGCGGGCTTTGACGGCGTCGTGGAAGTGGAGGAGCCGGGCGCCCCGGTGGCGGCGTCCGGGACGGTGTCCGGACGCCACTTGCAGGTGGGGCCGGCGGCTTTCGCCGAGGCCGAGGGGCGGGTGGCGCTGCACGGCGGCCGCTTGACGGCGGAGGCGCTGCGGCTGCATCGCCCCCGGGGCGGCACGTACACGATGGCCGGCACGGTGGAGGACGTCATGGGCCGGGCCCTTCTGGACTTGTCCATCGGCGTGGCCGACGAAGCCGCCGGCGAGCTGACGGCGCTTTTGGGATGGGCTCCGCCGGTGCCCGTGACGGGAAACGTGGCGGCGTCCATTCGCCTGGAAGGCCCGGCCGGCAATCCCGAGGCGCGCATTCGCCTGGACGCGCCCGCGGTGTCCGTGGCCGGCCGCACCGCCGCGCTGGGGCTGACGCTGCGGCTGAAAGACGGCCGCATCGACGTGGAGGAGTGGGACCGCTCTTTGGGCGCGGCCGCGGCTGAAGACGCGCCGGGCGGCCCGCGGCAGCGGCCCGTCGCGACGGACGGAGGCGCGGACGGCGCGGCACACCGCCGCAGTGCGGGGGCGCTTCAGGGGAGGTGAACCGGCTGAACCGGCCGCCGTCGCGATGTCACCGGGTTTGGCCCGCGAGTTGCCGCGGCGTTGCCGGGTGTGGCGCGCAAGCTGTCGCGGCGTTGCGGGGTTTGGCGCCAAGTTGTCGCGGCGTTGCCGGATTTGGCGCGCCAGTTGTCGCCGCGCTGCCGGGCGTGGCGCGCAAGCTGTCGCGGCGTCACCCGGTTTCGCGCGCAAGCCGTCGTGCTCGCCGCCGAAAAAGGGGCGGGCGTCAGATATTAGATTGGAGTGACAACAACACATGAACGTGATTGCTGAACGTGTGCGCAGCGGCCGGCTCCGCTTCGTGCTGGCCGCGCTGGTCATCGCCTTGATGCTGGCCGGCGGCGCCTGGACGCTGCGGGCGCAGGACGCGGCCGGTGTGGTGGCCCGGGTCAACGGCGAGGTCATTACCAAAGACGAGCTGTTCGACGCGATGTACGAGTACATCGGCCCGCAGGTGCTGGACGAGATGATCATTATCCGCCTCACCCAGCAGGAAGCGGCCCGGCGGGGCATCGGGGTGACGGACGCCGACATCGAGGCCGAGCTGGACGCGTGGGCGGTCCAGGTGGGCGGCCGGGCGAACCTGGAGCTTTTGCTGATGCAGCAAGGCATGACGGTGGAGCAGCTGGCCGAGCAGCTGCGTATCAACCTCACCATCCGGGCGCTCATCGCTTCCGAAATCGTAGTGACGGACGAGGAAGTGCGGCAAGTCTTTGACGCGAATCCGGCCCAGTTTGCGCGGCAGGAGATGGTCCGGGCCCGGCACATCCTGGTGGACACCCGGGAGCAGGCCGAGGCGCTGCGGGCGCAGATTTTGGACGGTGCCGACTTCGCCCAGCTGGCCCGCGAACATTCCACCGATCCGGGCAGTGGCCCCAACGGCGGCGACCTGGGCTGGTTCGGCCGCGGCGTGATGGTGGCGCCCTTTGAGGAGGCGGCCTTCGCCCTGCCCGTCGGCCGGGTCAGCGAGCCGGTGGAGACGGCCTTCGGTTTCCACCTGATTTTGGTCGAGGAGCGGCAGGAGGCGGAGGAACCCGCCTTCACCGACGAAGTGGCCGAGCTGATCCGCACCGCCCTGGTTGACCAGAAGGTGGAGCAGCGGTGGGGTCCGTGGCTGCAGGCGCTGCGGACCGGCGCCGACGTGGAAATCTACATCGGCGACTGAAGGCCGGGGCCAGGCGGCGAAGGCGGGCGCTTTCGAGGACCGGCTCGTCGGCAGGCGGGCGCTTTCGAGGGCGGGCTCGTTGGCAGGCCGGCGCTTTCGAGAGCGGGCTCGTTGGCAGGCGGGCGCTATCGAGGGCAGGCTCGTCGGGCGCAGGCCCGTCCGAAAGCGGGCTCTTTATCAAAGACAGAAGACAAAGCGGGCGGTCCCGGGCCGCCCGCTTTGTTGTTGCTGTTCGTTTTCGGCTGGTGCTGCCGCGGAGCGGGACGCCGGACCCGCCGTGAGCATTTCGCCACGCATGGCGACGTAGGCGAATCGCATCGTCATGGGTGGAGGTGATCACCGTTTTTGTCTCCACCTGTGGCGAGTCGGGCGTCGCGGCGCCTGCCGACGCGGCCGCTTATAGCTTTCCGCCTTACAAACCGCCCCGGCTGTTGGCACATCGCCACCTGTGGCGACATCTTTCGCAGACGGCGTCATGGGTGAAGACAAAATCGGTTTGCGGCTTCATTGGTGGAGATGCGGCGGCCCGCCGCCCCATGGACCAGGCCATTTATGGCTTAGAGCCTTATCGCCTGCGGCGCGGGCGCTCATTTCGTCATGGATGGCGAGGAATTTGGCTTCGGCCTCCACGGGTGGGGATGAAATCGATTTTCGTCGCCATGCATGGCGATTGGCACTTCGGTCGGGCGCGGGGCCCTTTCTCACCTGCGGAAAAAGCTCGGCGGAACCCGCCCACGGGCGAGAGCGCAGGCCCCGTAAGCTCTCGCCCACGGGAATTTGCCGCTGCCCTCGGCGCCGCCCGCTGCGCCCCTGTCTCTTAGCCTGCGCTCTTTTCGGTTTCGGCTGATGTTTCGTCCGCCGGCGACGACCCCGGTGCGGGCCGCAGGACGTCGTCGTCCTTCGGGTCGGCCGCCGGCGGCGCAGCGGCGGGTGCCGGTGCGGCCGCGCCGGCCGATGCCGAGCCCGCAGCGCTGGCCGGTGCTGCGGCCGTTGCGCCGGGCGGCGCATTGGCGGGTGTCGCTGAGGCCGCGCCGGCCGGCGCCGCCGCCGCCGCGCCGGCCGGGGCTGCGGCCGGGGCGGCCGCCCCCGCCCGGGCCCCCCCGCCCGGCGGGCCCCCCCGGCCCCGGACTTCCCCCCGCCCCCCGCCCGCAGCCCCCGCCCCGCGGGGCGGTCCCGCGGCCCCGCCGCCCCCTCCCCCGGCCTCC
>QGSR01000111.1 GCA_003387805.1 Bacillota bacterium
AAGCTGGACCATGCGGCGCTGCAAGCGACAACGGAGCTGTCCGGCGGGCAGATGAAGCTCCTGGAAGCGGCCCGGGCGCTTATGGGCAAGGCGAAGCTGCTGTTGTTTGACGAGCCGGCCGCGGGCGTGGCGCCGGCATTAGCCCGGCGGGTTTTTGACCATCTCCGCCGCATGCAGCAGGAAACCGGGATGACGCTGTTGGTCATCGAGCACCGGTTGGACGTGCTGTTTGAGTACGTGGACTACGTGATTGTCATGGACCGGGGGCGCATCATCGCCCGCGGGAAACCGGCGGAGATAGCCAGGGACCCGCGCGTTATCGAGGCGTATTTCGGCGGGACCGGCGTGGGTGAAGCCGGGTGAGGGATAGGAAGATGGCGGCAACGGCGTTGAAAGCGGCGGCGAGCCAGGGAACCGGCACGACGGCCGGTGCGCCGGCCCTGTTGGTCGAGGGCTTGCACGCGGGCTATGGGAAGGTGCAGATCGTCCACGGCGTTTCTCTGACCGCCGAGCGGGGACAGGTCGTCGTCGTGCTCGGGCCCAACGGCAGCGGCAAGAGCACGTTTGTGAAGGCCGTATACGGTCTGGCCGACCAGTTTGCGGGTTCCGTCAAGCATTTTGGCGAGGAAATCTCCCGGACCGCGCCCGAGGTGCTCGCCCGGCGGGGCATCGGCTACGTGCCCCAGCGGGACAACGTGTTCGTGACGCTGACCGTCCAGGAGAACCTGGACGTAGGGCTTGCGCCGGTGCCCCGGGCCGAAAGGCGCGAGCGGCTGGAGCGGGTCTTCGAGCTGTTTCCGCTGCTTTACGAGCGGCGAAAGCAGCCGGCCGGGACGCTGTCGGGCGGGGAGCGGCAGATGTTGGCCATGGCGCGGGCCCTTTTGCCGCAGCCGTCGGTGCTGCTCTTGGACGAGCCGACGGCAGCCCTGGCCAGTAAGGTGACGGCGCATCTGTTTCAGATTGTCCGTTCCATCGCCGATTCGGGCGTCGCGGTGGTGCTGGTGGAGCAAAACGCCCGCCAGGCCCTGCAAATCTGCGACTGGGCATATGTCCTCATCAACGGCCAGGTGGCCTTTGAGGGCAAGGGCCGTGACATCGCAGGCAACCAGGAGGTGGTGCGGCAGGTTCTCGGGGAAGCCCGCTAAGACGCGTTAGGCCTGCCGACGGAGGCCCGCCGAGCCCGGCGACAGGGGCCGGCGCCGCGAAGCTCAAGCGGCGCGGGGGAAACGCCGGCAGGGACGGCTGACGGCTGGCGCAGCCTGGGACGAAGGTTTTGAGAGTTGGAAAACCTTGGAGAGAAGGGGGTTGCTGCTTGTGCGCATGCGTGCTCGTTTGTCTTTTTGGAGCCTCGTGGTCGTGATGGTGCTGGTGGCATCGCTGGCCGCTTCTGCGCAGACCCGCATCCCCATTGGGGTGCTGTTGCCCTTCACCGGCGCCGGCGCGGCGGAAGGGCCTTTTATGCGCAACGCCGCGGAGCTTGCGTTTGAGGAAATCCATGAAATGCTGGCCGCCGCCCGTTCGAACATCCGCTTCCAGCTTGTGATCGAGGACACCAAGACGACGCCGGAAGGGGCATTGGCCGCGATCGAGTCGCTGGCCGCAGCGGGCGTGCAGATCGTCATCGGCCCGTACTCGTCGGCCGCATCGTCGGGTGTGCGCGGTTTTGCCGACGCCAATAAGATCTTGGTGATCAGCGCGTCGTCCACGAGCCCGGCGCTGGCCATTCCGAACGACTATTTGTTCCGTTTGATCGTGTCCGACACGCTGCAGGGGTCGGCCGTCTCGGCGCTCATCAACCACGACGGTTACCGGCAAGTGGTCGTGTTCCACCGCGGCGACTCCTACGGTGCGGGCATGGCCAACGCGTTCAAGTCGGTGTTTGAGTCGCAGTACGGCGGCACGGTGCACCTCTTGCCTTACGACCCGGATCTGCCGGACTTCGCCGCGGAAGTGCAGAACTTGGCGCAGACCGTGCGGCGGTTGGGCGTCAACAACACGGCGGTGCTGCTGGTCGCTTTCCAGCCTGACGGCCTGAACATCTTGGGCCATGCGCGGCTTGACCCGACGCTGACCCGGGTAAAGTGGTACGGCAGCAAGGACGCTTTCTCGCCGGTCATGTACCCGCCGCACGCACCGGCGGAGATCAGCGCGTTTATGGCGTCGGTCAAGATGTCGGGTGCCTTCCCGGCGCCGCCGATGGGTCCGATGCGGGCCATGTTTGAGGCCAAGTACCGCCAGCGCTTCGGGCATGATCCGAGCCCGTGGGCCTTGTACATGTACGACGCGGCTTGGATCGCGGCCTTGTCGGTGCTGGTGGCGGGCGAGTACAACGGCGAGGTTCTCCGCGATGTGGCCCGGGTCATCGCCGCCCACTACATCGGCGCGAGCGGCCACAAGCTCCTGGACGACAATGACGACGCCGCCATCGGCGACTACGAGATCATGCAGGCCCGCCAGGTGGGCGACACCTACGCGCCGGTCGTCATCGGCAAGTGGAGCAGCGGGACCGGAGAGTTGGTTCTCAACAACAACTAACTACGCACCACAGCTGTGACCTGAGCGCGGCACATCTGCCGCTGGCGTAGCGTAAAGGCTGGCCCAACGGGTCGACTTCGCTCAAACCGTTGGGCCAGCGCTTTTCATGGTGTCGTTTCTGGGCGCCTGTACGGTCCGGGGAAATTGCAGCCCGGCCCGTACCTTGCCCAGCCAGTAAATCTCGTCTTTCCTTTACGAATCCGGCAGGCGGTGCAGGAGATCGGCCGTCAGCGAGGTATTGGACATCTTTATATCAGCCACGTGCGCAGCGCGTTGCGCCGGAAAATGCGGTGCAGTGCGCACAAAGCGTGCGTAGTTCCTGCCAAAGGAAGGTCTAGTGCGTTGCAGGACCGAGGCCGATTGATCGTTTCGTGCCCGGACCGGCCGGGCATCGTCGCCGCACTGTCGAGGTTTCTGTTCACAGCCGGTGCCAACATCGTCCAGTCGGATCAATATTCGACCGACCCCTGGGGCGGCCGCTTCTTCATGCGGGTGGAGTTTGAACTGCCGGGTTTGGCCGACCGCTATGAGCAGCTCCGGCGGGACTTTGCCCCCGTGGCCCAGGAATTCCAGATGGAGTGGGAACTGAAGCGGGTTTGGCCGCCCAAGCGCATGGCCATTCTGGTTTCGCGCGAGGAACACTGCTTGCTGGACCTGCTTTGGCGCTGGCAGGCCGGGGAGTTGGGGGTAGAGATTCCGCTGGTCATCAGCAACCACCCCCACTTGGCGCACCGGGTGGAGCCGTTCGGCATTCCCTTTTACCACCTGCCCATCGAGCCCGGAGGAAAAGAACGACAGGAACAGCAGATGCTCGAGCTGCTGCGGGGCCGGGTCGATTTTGTGGTGTTGGCCCGCTACATGCAGATTCTCACCCCGGCATTCCTGGCCGAGTACCCTCACCGGGTCATCAACATCCATCATTCGTTTTTGCCGGCATTTGTCGGGGCGCGCCCGTACCACCAGGCGTACGCACGGGGGGTCAAGCTCATCGGCGCGACGGCCCACTACGCTACCGAGGAGCTGGATCAAGGGCCCATTATCGAGCAGGACGTCATCCGGGTCGACCATCGGGACGATCCGGAGAGCTTGCGCCGCAAGGGGCGGGACATCGAGCGGCTGGTGCTGGCCAGGGCGGTGAAGCTCCACGCGGAGGATCGCGTCATCGTGTTCGGTAACAAGACGATCGTATTTGCATAAGCGCGCAGCGCGGATCCCGCACCAGCGGGCGACTTTGTCGCTTTTCCAGCACTTCCACGGGGGCCGGGCCGTCGAGGCAGATGTCGCCCAGGTAAACGATCCGGTCGACGCCGGACCGCTCGATGTCCTCCAGGACAGCGTCCAAGGCGAACAGCTGGAGCGTTTCCTTATGTACAGCACCTTGGAATGGAAAATAGCCACATCACCTTTCAATTACACCATATACGGACCTCAAGCGCCCTGCTGACTTCTCGCTTTAGCAAGCGCCTATCGCCACCGATCCATGCTAGTGAAGCGGGGACGAACGTCGTAGGGCTATCGGCCACCCTGCCCCGGTTTGGGACCGAAGGGTCGCGGGACGAACCACGCACGGAGGGTCGGTTCTACACCAGAGTACTCCGTTAGAAGCTCTACCGGACCAGGTGTCGCACCAAGGAGGGGCATACGTTGCGGTTTCCAATCGGCGCAAAACTGGCGCTGGCCTTCTCGCTTTTGCTCTTGCTAATGGTGATCCCGGCCGTCGCAACGTTCAGGGGAATGAGCACCATCGAGAGCGCCTACCGCGATGAAGTGGTGCGCATCAGCGAAGCAATGCGAAACATCGAGCTTCTCGAGACACACATCGTTACACAGGCCCTGAACGTGTCCAATTACTTACTGACCAAGGACCCCACCTTTCGCACGGGATTCGAAAATGCCCGGCGGGACGTGGATAAGACGCTGGCTACGCTGAAGGAGCTCCTCCGCTTGCCGGAAAGCCAGGCCCTGCTCCGGCAAATCGAGGAGATCCAGGCCGAGTACGTGGCTTTCGCGATGTCCCTGATGGATATCGCAGAATTAGCCACGCTGTCGCAAATCGAATCCGGCATCCTATGGCTGGCGGAGGTGCGGACCGACCTCCTGGAGGTCACCGAGACCCTCATCCGGACCGGCACGCAGCTGGTCACGCAGACGCAGCAGCAGGCGCAAGCGTCCGCGGCATCGGCCCGCAGACTGGCCACCATCGCCTACGTTCTAACGGTCCTCGTCGCCTTTGCGGCCGCCTCCTTGATGACGCGGCAAATCACCGGCCCGCTGCACCGGGTTGCCGCCCTGGCGGCGCGGCTTGCGGACGGCGACTTGTCCGTCGAGCGCCTTGAAGTATCGTCCCGGGACGAGTTTGGCGACATGGCTGCCGCCTTCAATCGTATGGTGGATAGCTGGCGGGAGATCCTCCACCAGATCCGCGAGACGAGCCGCCGCTTGCTGGGCGACGGGGAACGGCTCCTGGCAATCGTCCGGGAGTCGTCGGACGCGACGTCGCAAATCGCCTCCGCCGTCAATGAGGTGGCGCAGGGGGCCGCGGTCCAGGTACGGCAGGTGCAGGAAACCCGGGACGCCGTGGAGCAGCTGCGGGCGGCCATCCAGCGGATCGCCGCGGGCGCCCAGGAACAGGCGCGGCGTGCTGACCAGACCAGCCAGTCGCTGGAGCAGATGGCCCAGTACGTGGAGCAGGTGGCCGCCTCGGCCCGGGAGGTTGCCGAGGCCTCGAGCCGTGGGACCGAGCGGGCCCAGGCCGGCGACGACGCGGTGCGTCGCGTGGTGGACGGCATGGCCCAAATCCGCGCGGCCGTGGAGCGGGTCGCGCAGCGCATGGACGAGCTGCGGGACTCGAGCCGTCAGATCGGGCAGATCGTCGGCCTCATCAGCGACATCGCGGACCAGACCAACCTGCTGGCTCTCAACGCGGCGATTGAAGCGGCGCGCGCCGGCGAGCACGGCCGCGGTTTCGGCGTCGTGGCGGACGAGGTGCGGCAGCTGGCCGAGCGGGCGGCCCAGTCCACCCAGGATATCAGCCGTCTGATCGGCACCATCCAGGTTTCCATCGAAGCCGCCAACAGCGATATGGAAGCCAGCACCCAGCACGTGGAAACCGGTATGGAACTGGCGACCCGCGCCCGCACGGCGCTCGACGAGATCATCGCGGCGATCCGCACCACGGACAATTTGGCCCGCACCATCTCCGAGGCGGCTGCCCGGATGGCCGCCGCCAGTCCCAAGATGCTGTCGGATGTGGCCGAGATGGTCGCGGTGATCCAGGCAAACAAGGCGGCCACCGAGGAAATGACCGCGTCCAGCGACCGGGTGCGCCAGGCCATGGACGAGGTGGCCAGTATTTCCGAGGAGAGCGCCGCCGGCGCCGAAGAGGTGAGCGCCTCCGCGGAAGAGATCAATGCGGCGGCCGAGGAGATGAAGAACTCCATGCAGCGGCTCATGACCATCGCTTCGGACTTGGGCCAGCTGGTGGAGCGGTTCCGCCTTGCCGAGCGCGAATCGTCGCCGGCAGGCACAGCCGGGTAAGGTAGACTGAGCGTAATACTGGGGACGGCGCGCGCAAGGGCGTTAGCTAGTGTTACGCGTGTTTCTCGAACCCGCGCGCTAGACAAGCTACGCGACGGAGGTGAAGTACCGTGTATGACGTCATCGTGGTAGGCGGCGGCTGCGCCGGCGGCAGCGCGGCCGTCTTTCTCGCGAAGGCGGGACTCAAGACGCTGGTTATCGACAATGACAAGGGACAAACCCGCCGGGCGTGGATCGAGAACCATTACGGTTTCCCCGACGGCATCTCGGGCCCCGAGCTCGTTGAGGCGGGCAAGCGGCAGGCGCAGCGCCTGGGGGCCGAGTGGCGCATTGCTCACGTGACCGCCGTTTCGCCCATCGAGGGCGGGTTTGCCGTCACCACGGAGGACGGCCAAGAGTTCCGGGGGAAACAGGTG
>QGSR01000112.1 GCA_003387805.1 Bacillota bacterium
GAGCAGCCGCGCGTCGGCCCGCCGCGCCGAGATGACTTTCACCATCGCGTACGCATCGGCCAGCGCCGACGGGTCCGTCGTCGTCACGATGAGCACTTCGTCGCCGGCCAGCGCAAAGTTGACGACGTCGCGGCCGATGCCGGCGCCGGTGTCGATCAGCATGACGTCGAACATCGCGTCCAGCTGCTCGATGTGGTGCAGCAGGCGCCGCAGGTCGCCGTCGCTCAACGCCGCCAGCTCGTGCACGCCCGAGCCGCCGGGCAAAATCTCCAGGCCGCCGGGCCCCGGCACCAGCACGTCTTCCACCGAGAGACCGCCGTGCAGCAAATCCCACAGGGACCGCTCCACGTCCACGCCCAGCACGATGTCCACGTTGGCCAGACCCAAATCCGCGTCCACGACCACGACCCGCAAGCCCCGCCGCACCAGGGCGATGCCCAGGTTCACCGACAAGTTGGTCTTGCCGACGCCGCCCTTGCCGCTGGTCACCGTCAGCACCCGGGCGCGGCGCGCGCCGCGGCCCGCGGCCCGGGCCAGCTCCCGCAGGGACTGCGCCTGATCCCTGACGGCCCTCACGGCGGGTCCCCCATGATCAGCCGGGCTGCCTGCTCGCCGGTGGCCACGTCGATGTCGTCGGGCACGCTCTGGCCGGCGGTGAGATAGGACAGCGGCTTGCCCGTCAGGCGCGGGACGTGGTAGAGCGGGCCGAACACCGAGGTCTCGTCCACTTTCGTAATGATGAGGCGGTCAAAGCCGATCTCGCCGAAGCGAGCCGCCACGTCCAGCATGTCGGCCAGCCGCGTCGTCGCGCTGAGCACCAGATGCACCTCGGGCGAGGGCAGCACCTGCAGGAACGAGCGCAGCTCGCCCATGTGCATCGCGTGCGTCTGGCTGCGCCCGGCGGTGTCGATCAAAATCAGGTCTTTGTCCTTCAGCCGCTCCACCGCGTCCTTGAGCTCGTCGGGCGTATACGCCACCAGCAAATCCAGGCCGATAATGCCGGCGTAGGTGCGCAGCTGCTGCACCGCCGCGATGCGGTAGGTGTCCACCGTCACCAGCCCGACGCTGGCGCCGCCCAAAATCGAGAAATTGGCCGCGAGCTTGGCGATGGTGGTGGTCTTGCCGACGCCGGTGGGGCCCACCAGCGGCGCGATGACGGGCTTTTCCCGGAAGTCCCACGGCTCCACCGTCTGAATGCGCGCGCCGAGGATCTCGATAAACCGCTCCCACACTCGCTGCGGGTCTTCCCAGTCGGCCGGCTCCGACGCCTGCTGCACCAGCTCCACCAGCTCGTAGCATTCGGCTTCCGGAATCTCCTGGGCCCGCAGGCGGTGCAGCGCGCTGTCCAGACCCGCCGGCAGCGCCGGTTTTTGCTGATCGCCAATCAAACGGCGCAGGGAGCGGACTTCCTCCTGCAGCGTCTGCAGCACGGCGGCCGTCGTCTCCCGGGCCTGCGACAGCTGCTCCTCCTCGCGCCGCGCCTTGGTGCGGGACGTGCGGCGGGCGCCCGGCTCCACCGCCGCGATGACTTCCACCCGGGGCACGCCGAACAGGCCGAAAAGTCCCCCGCGCCGGAACCGCTTGGTGTGCAGGATGACCGCGTCGTCGCCGAAGTCGGCCTTGACCATGGCCACCGCCTGCTGCATGGTGCCCGCGACGTAGCGCTTAATTCGCATGGCTCAAAGACACCATCCCCACGGCCCGCACTTCCACCGTGTGCGCCACCTCGTCGTACGACAGGACGGCCAGACGCGGCAGCGAACGCGCGGTAATCTGCCGCACCGCCCGCCGCAAAGGCGGCGGACAGAGCAGCACCGGCGGCCGGCCGCGCGCCATGCCCGCCTCCCACGCGGCCGCCAGCTGCTCGATGAACAGCTGCACCCGCGCGGGCGCCCAGGCCAGCGTGCCGTCGTCGCCCACCGCCT
The DNA here is from genome assembly GCA_003387805.1 of Bacillota bacterium. Classification (GTDB taxonomy): domain Bacteria; phylum Bacillota; class Limnochordia; order Limnochordales; family ZCTH02-B6; genus CALJUZ01. The sequence goes on from QGSR01000112.1 coordinate 1,926, forward strand.
CGCGCAGCTCCTCCTCCAGCGCCGGGTTCAGCGTCAGCACCGGCAGCACGCCGTCCTCGTCCGCGTACAGCTGCGAGATCTGCGGCGCCAGGCCCGTGCGCACCGCCTCCGTCAGCACGTCGATGTCCCGGTGGACGCGGGCCGCGTCGGCCAGCGTCTCCAGGATGACCACCAGGTTGCGGATGGGCACGCCTTCCGCCAGGAGATTTTGCAAAACCCGCTGAATCTCGCCGACGCTGAGAAGCTCCGGTAACAGTTCGTCAACGACCGCGGGATAATCCTGCTTGATCTGGTCCAGCAGCGCCTTGGTCTCCTGCCGCCCCAGCAAGTCCGCGGCGTGGCGGCGGATAATCTCCGTCAGGTGGGTGGCCAGCACGGCCGACGCGTCCACCACGGTGTAGCCCGCCTGCTCGGCCTCGGCCCGCTGCTCGGGATCAATCCAGAGCGCCGGCAGGTTGAAGGCCGGCTCGCGCGTTTCGATGCCCTGGACGGGCGCGGTGGCGCCCGCGTCCATGGCCAAATACTTGCCCGGCATCAGCTGGCCCCGGCCCACCTCCACGCCTTTGATGCGCACGACGTACGCGTCCGGCGGCAGCTCCATGTTGTCCCGGATGCGGATGGACGGCACGACGATGCCCAGCTCCAGCGCCATCTGGCGGCGAATCATCACCACCCGGTCCAGCATGTCGCCGCCCTGCTCCGCGTCCACCAGCGGAATAAGGCCGTAGCCGATCTCCAGCTCCATGGGGTCCACGTGCAGCAGCGACATGACGCTTTCCGGACGGTGCTCGGCCTCCCGGGCCGCCGGCGCCTGGGCCTCCTCCGCGGGCGCGGGCGCTTCCCGCCGGCCCGCCAGCCCCGCGCCCGCCACCACGGCCGCCAGAACCATGAACGGCAGCGCGGGCAGCCCCGGCACCAGGCCCAGAGCGAACAAGACGCCGCCGGCCACCAGCAGCACCTTGGGCTCGGACGTCATCTGGCCGGTCACGTCGGCGCCCAGCGTCTCCTCCGAGGCCGCGCGCGTGATGATAATGCCGGTGGCGGTGGAGATAAGCAGCGCGGGAATTTGCGTCACCAGGCCGTCGCCTACGGACAAAATGGTGTAGCGGGCGGCCGCGTCCCCCAGGGACATGCCCCGCTGGGCCACGCCGATGGCCAGGCCGCCCAGCACGTTGATGACGGTGATGACGATGGACGCGATGGCGTCGCCTTTGACAAACTTGGCCGCGCCGTCCATAGCCCCGTAAAAGTCCGCCTCGCGCTCGATGTCCTTCCGGCGCCGGCGCGCCTCCTCCTCGGTGATGAGGCCGCTGTTCAGGTCCGCGTCGATGCTCATCTGCTTGCCCGGCATCGCGTCCAGGGTAAAGCGCGCCGCCACCTCGGCCACCCGCTCGGCGCCGCGGGTGATGACGATGAACTGAATCACGATCAGAATCAAGAACACAACGAAGCCGACGACGTAGTTGCCGCCGATGACGAACTGCCCGAACCCGTCGATGATGCGCCCCGCGTCGGCGTGCAGCAAAATGAGGCGGGTGGTGCTGACGTTGAGCCCCAGCCGGAACAGGGTCACCACCAGAAGCAAAGACGGGAAGATGGAAAACTGCAGCGCGTGCTGCACGTTCATGGTCAGCATGAGGATCAGCAGCGCCACGCTGATGTTGACGGCCAGCAGCAGGTCGATGAGCCATGTCGGCAGCGGCACGATCATCATGATGATAATGAACACCACGGCCAGCACGACGCCCACGTCGCTGTGCCGGCCCGCCGCGGCTCCTATCCCCGCGCGGGGTTGTGTTGCCACGCCATGCTACCTCCTTCGGCGCCGCATCCGGTACACGAATGCCAGCACGTCGGCCACGGCTTGGTACAGCTCGACCGGAATCGCCTGGCCCAGCTCCACCCCGTCGTACAAAGCCCGCGCCAACGCCACGTCCTCCACCACCGGGACGCCGTGCTCCTCGGCCACTTCCTTGATGCGGCGGGCCACGATGCCGGCGCCTTTGGCCACCACCACCGGCGCCTCCATGGTGGCCTGGTCGTACTTGAGCGCCACCGCCAGGTGCACCGGGTTCGTCACCACCACGTCCGCCGTGGGCACCGCCTGCATCATGCGCCGGGAAGCCAGCTCCCGCTGCCGGCGGCGAATGCGGGCCCGCACCTGCGGATCGCCTTCGGTCTGCTTCAGCTCCTCCCGCACTTCCTGGCGGGTCATGCGCAGGCTGCGCTCGTGCTCCAGCCGCTGAAACATGTAGTCCAGCGCCGCGATGACCAGCAGCGCGAAGCCGATGTTCAGCCCCGTCCGCAGCACGATGCCGCCCACCAAAGCCGCCGCGTCGGTCAGCGCCGCCGACGTCAGCATGGGCAGCATGTCCAGGGACCGGCGCACCTCCCGGTAGGCGATCCAGCCGACGACGGCGATCTTCGCCATTGCCTTGAGCATGTTGACCACGGCCCGGCGGGAGAACATGCGCTTGAAGCCTTCGACCGGGTTAATCCGCTCCAGCTTCGGCTTCAGCGGCTCCCCGCTCAGCAGAAAGCCCACCTGGACCAGCTGGGCCGCGAGCCCCGCGACCAGCGCCGCGATCATGAAGGGCGCCACCACCGCGGCGGCCTGCAGCACCAGCGTGATGAACAGGCCGTGCACCGCGCTGTCGGTGGGCTCGAACCGCACGTCGCCGCCCAAGTACGCGGCGGCCGTGTCCATCAGCGTCGCGGCCGCGCCTTGCGCCCACGCGCTCAACACGCCGAAGCCGGCCAGCAGGATGACGGCGGTGCCCAGCTCCGGCGTGCGGGCCACCTGGCCGCGACGGCGCGCCTCCTCGCGCCGTTTGGGCGTCGGCGGCTCGGTCCGCTCCTGCGCGAACAGCTGCAGATCAAAAATCAAATCGCGGTCAGAAACCGCCACAGCCACCGCATCATTTCCCCGCCGTCGCCGAAGGCCGCGGCCAGCGCGCCCACGTACACCGGCAGCGCCACCGCGACCACCAGGACGCCGAGGAAAATTTTGATGGGGTAGCCCGTAATAAACACGTTGATTTGCGGCACCGCCCGATTGACGATGCCCAGCGCCACGTCCGTCAAAAACGCGGCGGCCATGACGGGCACCGCGATGCGCACGCCCAGCGTGAACGCGGCCGACACGATGCGCACCACCACTTCCGCGACGGCGCCGCTCCAGGCCGCGCCGCCCACGGGGATGAGCGCGTAGCTTTCCGCGAAAGCCAGAAGCACCGCGTGGTGCCCGTTGATCGAGAAGAAAACCAAAACGGCCAGCACGTTCAGAAACTGGCCCAAAATGGGCACCTGCCCGCCGAAGTGCGGGTCGAGGACGTTGACCATCCCGAAGCCGATGGGCACGTCCATGAGGTGCCCCGCGACCTGCAGCGCGTAAAAAAACAGCGACACGACGAAGCCCATGGCCAGGCCCACGGCCAGCTCCTGCGCGACGACCAGCAGCAGCTCCAGAACCTCCACCGGCGCCGCCGCGGGCTCCACCACCGGAAAAAGCAGCAGCGCCGTCAAGGACGCGAGGCCGATCTGGACGTGGGGCGGCACGCCCGGGCCGCCGAACAGCGGCATGGCCAGGAGCAGGCCCCCGCCCCGCATCAGGATGATCAAGAAATGAAACAGCTGATCCCAAGACAGCCACGGCCCCATCCATGCGCTACCTCACGAACGTGTGCATCTCGCCCAGGAGCCTGAGGGCGAAATCCGTCATGATGCGCAGCATCCACGGCCCGAACAAAATCGCGCCGCCCAGCACGGCCAAAATTTTCGGGATGAACGTCAGCGTCTGTTCCTGGATTTGCGTCGTCGCCTGGAACACGCTGACGATGAGCCCCACCAGCAGGCCCAGGCCCAGCATGGGGCCGGCCACCAAAAGGACCGTCATCAAGGCTTCCCATCCGAGACTGACGATGAGTCCGTCGCTCACGGTGCGCCCCCCTTACTGGAAACTGAGCAGCAAAGAGCGCGTGACCAGGTACCAGCCGTCCACCATGACGAACAGCAGCACCTTGAACGGCAAAGAGATCATGACCGGCGGCAGCATGAGCATGCCCATGGACATGAGCGTGCTGGCCACGATCATGTCAATGACCAGAAACGGAATAAAAAGAATAAAGCCCAGCTGAAACGCCGTTCGCAGTTCGCTGATGATGAACGCGGGAATAAGCGTCATGGTGGGCACGTCGTCCGGCGTCTCGGGGCGGCCGGCCCCCGCCATGTCGATAAACAGCCCCAGGTCTTGCTCCCGGGTGTGGCGGAACATGAACTCCCGCACCGGCTCGCTGGCCCGGGCCAGCGCCTCGGCCTCCGTCAGCTCCCCGGCCAGGTACGGCTGCAGCCCTTCGGTGTAGAGCTCCTGCCACGTGGGGGCCATGGTGAACATGGTCAGAAACAGCGCGAGCCCGATGAGCACCTGGTTGGGCGGCATCTGCTGCAGCGCCAGCGCGCTGCGCACGAACGACAACACCACGATAATGCGGGTAAACGACGTCAGCATGACGACGATGGCGGGCGCCAGCGTCAACACCGTCAGCAGCGCGACGA
>QGSR01000415.1 GCA_003387805.1 Bacillota bacterium
AAAGTACACCACCTCGGTATTGGTCGTCCGCATGCGGCTGATGGTGGAGTTGAAGTCCCGCGCGCCCGCGGTGATCGCGTCGTAGAACACCACCTCCACGCCGGACTTGCCGGCCAGCGACCGGCGGGCCGCTTCGGCCAGGCCCCGGGCAAAGGTGGAGTTGTCGTGCACGATGGCGATGCGCTGCAGGTTGAGGTGGGCGGTGACCAGCTCGGCAAAAAAGTCGCCCTGCCGGTCATCCCGGAAGGACGTGCGGAAAAAGTAGCGGTGCCCGTGCTGGGTCAGGCTTTCCGCGGTGGCGCCGTAGGCGATGTTGAGCAGGCCCGCGTCCTCGTAGATGAGCTGCGCGGCCTCGGTAATGGAGGAGCCGTAGGAGCTGATGACGGCCACCACGCCTTCGGCCACCATGCGCTGGGCGGTGAGGGCCGACTGGCGCACCTCGCCCTGGTCGTCGCCGATGACGATTTCCACCGGCCGGCCCAGGATGCCGCCCCGGGCGTTGATCTGGTCCGCCACGATCTGCACCGAGTTGACGGCCATCTCGCCTTCCAGGGCCCACGGACCCGTGATGGGGCCCTGCAAGCCGATCCGGATGGGGGCTTGTGCAGCGGCGGGCGCCGTCACGGCGCAGCCCAGCGCCCAGGCGACGGCCAGCACCAAAAGGCCTGTCCACCAGTGCCGCGCCCATCCGCCTTTGGAAACCCGCAACCGACCTCGCAAGACGATTCCCTCCTGCTCCCGGTATGATTATGTAAGTTGATCCGGTTCGGAATCTTCTCCGCGGCGGAAACGGTTCCTGCCTTTCCGCGCAGATCGCCGCGGCCCCATGGCGCTGGCCAGCCCGGATCAGCCCGTGCCGCCCGTCGCGGCGGCGGAAGCCTCCGGCACCGGCACGGGCACGAAGCCGTCCGACGAGATCCACTGCAGGATGGAGGTGGAGTCGTCGCCGGTGAAGCGGGATACCACCGCTACTCCGGGGACCAGGGGCAGCTGGCCCGCGCCAAAGCCATCGACGGGCACGGCGACGGTGACCTCGATGGTGTGGCCTTCCACTTCCTCGCTGGGCAGTTCCACCACGCGGGCGTCCTCGCCGGGCACCTCCAGCTCCTCCACCCGGAGGCGCTCTTTGCCGGTGCCGCTCAGGCGGGAAACCGTGACGGTGCCCCGGTGCGGCCGGTTTTCCAAGTTCGCAAGGAAGACGCGCACCGTCACGACTTGGGCCGCGGGGAGCTGGGCCACGGGAAACATGCCGGTGGTTAGGGTCACAGCCACGGCGAACCCTCCTCGTACAGGTCGGACGCGCCCGGCGGCCCGCCGCAGGGGGCGGCGCCGCGGGCGCTCTAGACTAGGATGAAGTCCCCGGCGGACTTGTAGAGCGCGACGACGGTGGCGCCGTCGGCCGGGAAAAACTGGGTTACGGCGGCCGTGGGCACCAGCAGGTCCGACGACAAGTGCACGTCGATCTCGACAGTCTGGCCGCTGAGGCCGTCCACGGTCACCCGCTGAACGCTGTGGGCGGGCACCTCCAGGGAGCGGAAGAAGATGGTGTCCCGCCGGGCGCCGTCGACCCGCCGGATCCACAGGTCGGCGGTGTGATGGTCTTCGCTGAGGCTGCTGATGGCCACCACCAGCTGCATGACGGTGTCCGCGGGGACGGTGAAGAGGCCGGTGGTGCGCAAGCCCCGCAGCCGGCGACGATGGTCGCCCAGCCCTTGGCTGCTTTCCTCGGCTGGCGGCTGTTCGGGCTGTGCGGGCTGAGCGAGTTGTTCGGGCTGTTCAGGCTGTTCGGGCACGGCGTCGACCGGCGCCTCGGCGGCTCCGGCCGGGTCGGGTGGGGTGTCGGTGGCGGGGGGGGGGGCGGGGTCCGGGTCGGGCGGCGCCG
>QGSR01000416.1 GCA_003387805.1 Bacillota bacterium
ACCGCGGTGGCCGCCATCGCCCTGGAAGTGGGCGGGGATTTGGACGGATACCTGGTGCTGACCATCCCCATGGAGTCGCTGGAGCTTTTCCTGAAGCCCCTGCTGGGCGAGTTTGACGTGGACGCGAACGAAGAGCTGGCCGACTCCGCCTTGGGCGAGCTGGGCAACGTGGTGGGGTCCGCGTTTCTGAACGATTTGGCCGATCGGTTTTCTCTTCGCATCAAGCCGTCGCCTCCGGCGGTGGTGCGGGACATGATCGGGGCCCTGCTGGCCACGCTGGCCGCGGCGCTGGCGGCCGACGAGCGCCAGGAACTGCCCGTGGTGCGGGCGCAGCTGACAGGAAACGGGAACGGTGAGGAATGCAACGCGTACTTGCTGTGGATTCCGGGCCACAGCGATTTGGAACGGCTGGAGAGACTCGCTTGAAGGTGTCGTTGGGGCTGGGACAACATCGCATCGGCACCGTCGGGGATGAAGAATGGGTCATGTACGGGCTGGGCTCATGCGTCGGCCTTATTTTGTGCGACCCGGTCCGGCGCGTCTCGGCGGCGGCCCATATGGTGCTTCCGTCGGGCCGCGGCGATCAGGCCGGGGCGGAGCCGGGAAAGTACGTGGAGACGGCGGTGCCGTATTTGCTGGAGCAGATGGAGGCGCTGGGCGCCCGGCGCAAAGACGTGTACGCGCAAGCCGCCGGCGGCGCCCGCATGCTGGCGCTGGGCTCGCTGGGAGACATCGGGGCGCGCAATATCGAGGCGACGCGGAAAGTCCTGGCCGAACTGGGCATTCCGCTGGTGGCCGAGCGTCTCGGCGGCACCCACGGGCGCACGCTGTGGTGGGATTTGCGGACCGGCCGTGCCACCGTGCGACGGGTGGGCCATCCCGATGAAGTCATAACACCGCGAGAGTACTGGTACGGGGAGGTACACGTTGATGGCCCTCGTGTTGGTCGTTGACGACGCGCAGTTTATGCGCATGCGCCTCAAGAAGCTGCTGACCGACGGCGGCCACCAAGTGGTGGAAGCCGGCAACGGCTTCGAGGCGCTGGAGCAGTACGAAACGCACAAACCCGACGTGGTGCTCATGGACATCACGATGCCGGACATGGACGGACTGACGGCGCTCAAGGAGATGAAGAAGCGATGGCCCGACGCGAAGGTGGTCATGTGCAGCGCGCTGGGGCAGCAGAGCGCGGTGCTGGAGGCCATCAAGTCCGGGGCCAGCGACTTTATCGTCAAGCCCTTTGAGCCCGAGCGGGTTTTGCAAGCGGTGAGAAAGCTGGTGAGTTAATTGCCCGGCGCTGTGCGCGTCCTGGTCGTCGACGATTCCGCGCTGATGCGGCAAATGATTTCCCGCTTCTTGACCGAGGCGGGCATGGACGTCATCGCGACCGCGCGAGACGGCGTGGACGGTTTGGAAAAGGCGCTGGCGCTGAGGCCCGACGTCATCACGCTGGACGTGCAGATGCCCCGCATGGACGGGCTGGAGATGCTGAAGCAGCTCATGGCCCGGCAGCCGACGCCCGTCATCATGGTGTCCAGCATTACGCAGCACCAGACGCCGGCCGCGGTGGAGGCCTTGATGCTGGGGGCCGTGGACGTGGTGGCCAAGCCCGGCGGGCCCATTTCGCTGAACTTGGCCGATGTGCGGGACGAGCTGGTGGCGAAAGTGCGGGCCGCGGCCGGGGCCCGGCTGGAGCGGCGGCCGCCCCGCCGGGTGCGGGAGCGGCCGGGTGTGTACGGGATTGGCGAAAGGCCGTCCCGGACCGGGAAGACGCCGGGAGCGGCCCATGTGCGCCCGGGCGTCGACGCGGCGGCCGGAGCCGTCGCCGGGGCGCTGGCCGGCGCGGGGGCCGTGGGAGCGGCGGCATCGCCGGCCGCCGG
>QGSR01000002.1 GCA_003387805.1 Bacillota bacterium
CCCCGTAGCCGAAAATGCCCCGGTAGCCCGGGGGGCTCGTTTTGCCCCGGCCGGCGCCGCTCCGGGCGGAGCGCCGGCCGCCCGGGCGGGCGCGGCCCGAGCGGCCCGTCCCGCGGCCCGCGGTCCCTCGCCGGGCGCGCCAGTCCGACAGCGAGTACACCGTGCACGCCGGTTTCTCGCTGTTTTCCGCCTTTTTGGGCGGTGCGTGGTTTTCGTCGCGCTGACTCATGCGCGGGCCCCCTCGATGACAGTATGGATTAGAACAAGACGGCTCCGCCGGGCCGGCGCGGCCGCGCCGCCCGACGGGGCGCCTCCGCGGCCGGGCCGGGAATGTTTATAGAGTTCCCGAATTTGACGCGTCCTTTCACCCGGCGGTATAATGAGCCTGCGGTCGATTAACGGATACGGGTGGCAATATGCGGACCAAGAAGATCTCCGCAGCGGTCGTGCGCCGGCTGCCGATCTATTTGCGCGTGCTTGAGGAAGCCACAAGAGACGGCGACAAAGAGCTCATGTCCTCCCAGGAGCTGGGCGAAAAGGCCGGCGTCAGTCCCGCTTTGGTGCGGAAGGATTTGGCTTGGTTCGGCGAGTTCGGCAAGCAGGGCGTCGGCTACGACATCGAGACGCTGCGCACCGAGCTCCGGCGCATTTTGCATCTCGACCGCGATATTCCCATCGCCCTGGTGGGCGTGGGCAGCCTGGGCGAAGCGCTGGTGCGCTATTTCCGCCGCCGCTACAGCCTGGACCCCGGTTTTCACCTGAACATCGTGGCCGTCTTCGACGCCGATCCCGAGAAACAAGGACAAGATATCGAAGGATTGCCGGTGCAGGCGCCCGAACTGATCCCGGAGAGGGCGAAAGAGCTGGGCATTCGCATGGCCATCGTGGCCGTGCCGCCGGACGCGGCGCAAATGGTGGTGGACGCGCTGGTCGGCGCGGGCATCCGCCTGCTGTTCAATTTCGCCCCCGTGAAGCTGACGGTGCCCGAGGACGTGCATATCATCAACGCCGATCTCAGCCTGGAGCTGCAGCGGCTGGCGTATTACCTGGAAGACTGACCGTGGAGCAGACGTTGGGTAAGGGGACCGAGCGGTGACGCGCAAGGACGAGGCCGCTCTCGAGGAACGCGAGCAGTACGTACAAGACCTGTTCCGCCGAGTGGCGCCGCGCTATGATTTCCTCAATCGCTTGCTGAGCTTTCGCCGGGACGTGGCTTGGCGCCGGTTCACCGCGCGCCAAGCCGGCTTGGTCCCGGGCGGCCGCGTGCTGGACGTGGCCACGGGCACGGGCGATTTGGCCTTTGATTTGGCGGCGGTAGTGGGCCGCGAGGGGCGCGTCGTGGGGCTGGATTTCACCGAGGAAATGCTGGTGCGGGCCCGCCGGAAAGCGGACAAGCTGGGCCTGGGCGACGTCTGCACCTTCGTGCAGGGCAACGCTCTGGACTTGCCCTTCGGCGAGAACGAATTCGACGCCGCGACCATCGCCTTCGGTCTGCGCAACGTGGTGGACCGGGAGCGCTGCCTGCTGGAGATGAAGCGGGTGGTGCGGCCCGGCGGCCGCGTGCTGGTGCTGGAGTTCTCCCGGCCCGTATGGCCCGTGTTCCGCCAAGTTTACCTGCTTTACTTTCGCTACGTGCTGCCGTGGATCGGCCGGCTGATCCAGGGCGATCCGGATACGTATCGTTATTTGCCCGAGACGGTGCTGGCTTTCCCTGATCAGGAGGCGCTGGCCGCCATGATGCGGGAGCTCGGCTTCCGCAACGTGCGCTATCACAACCTGACCGGGGGCATTTGCGCGCTCCACATCGGCGAAGTCTGACCGCGAGGTTTGACGGCATCGTTGGACGCGGGGCGGAAATTGAGGTGGCTGTTCGATGCAGGTCGTGGAACGAGTTTTGGCGGACCTGGGTCCGTACTTGGAGGCGGTGGAGCGGGAACTCCGCCAGGCGTCCGATGACAGCGGCCCGCAGATGCGGGAGATTACGCGGCATATGGTGGAGGCCGGCGGCAAGCGGCTGCGGCCGATTTTGACGCTGCTCTCGGCCCGGGTGTTCGGGGAGGATCTGGAGAAGACCGTGCCCATCGCGGCGGCCGCGGAGCTCATCCACATGGCCACGCTGGCCCACGACGACGTCATCGACGAAGCCACCACCCGCCGGGGCGCGCTGACGGTCAACAGCCGCTGGGACAACCACACGGCGGTGCTGGCCGGCGACGTGCTGCTGGCCCGGGCGCTGGTCATGCTGGTGGACCACGGCTCGCCGGCCATCGTGCGCATCATGGCCGACATGATCCGGCGCATGTGCGACGGCGAGATCGAGCAGAAGGCCTCGCTCAACCGGCTGGACCAGACCGAAGCCGACTACTTCGACCGCATCGAGAAGAAGACGGCGCTGTTTTTCGCGGCGTGCTGCGAGAGCGGCGCGCTGCATCAGGGCGCGGAGCCGCATCACGTGCGGGCTTTGGCCGAGTACGGGCGCGACATCGGCATGGCGTTTCAGGTGGTGGACGACCTTTTGGACGTCAGCGGCGAGGCCGAGGTGGTGGGCAAACCTACCGGCAACGACCTGGCCGCGGGCGTCATCACGCTGCCCGTCCTGTATTTGCTCCGGCAGGACGGCGAGGCGGGCCGCCGGGCGCGCGAGCTGCTGCGGGAGGCGCCGTACACCCGGGCGCAAATTGACGAAGTGCTGGCGCTGGTGCGGCAAAACGGCGCGGTGGAGTACAGCCGGAAGGTGGCCGAGGACTTCGCCCGCCGGGCCCGGGAGCACCTGCTGGAGCTGCCCGCGTCCCCGGGCCGGGACATGCTGGCCGACGTGGCCTACGAGCTGCTGCGTCGGGTGTACTGACCGCCTCCCGCCGCGACCCGCCACGAGGATGACAACCGAAGGACGGGGCAGTCGTGACCGACAGCCAACAGATGACCGGCTCCGAATACCTGCTCCCGGAGATGACGGCGGAGGAGCATCTGGCCGAGCTGCGGCGCCGGCTGCTCATCAGTCTGGGCGCCGTGGCCGCCGGCAGCGTGGCCGGATGGTTCGTCGCGCCGGATTTGCTGCGGATGTTCGCGGCCCACGTCGGGCGGCCCTTCGTGTTCGTCTCGCCGGCCGAGGCCTTTTCCAGCTATCTGAAGATGGCCGTTTCGCTGGGCACGGCGCTGGCCTTGCCCGTCATCCTGGTGCAGGGCTGGCTGTTCGTGCTGCCGGCGCTGTTTCCCCACGAACGCCGCACCGCCCGGCGCTACATGCTGCCGTCGCTGGCGCTGTTCGTGGCCGGCGTCGCTTTCGCTTACTTCATCGTTTACCCCATTGCGCTGCGGTTTTTGCTGGGCTTCGGCAGCGACCGGGTGCAGCCGTACCTTTCCATCGCGTCGTTCTTGTCGTTTTTCATCCGGGTGACGGTGCCCTTCGGCTTGGTGTTCCAGTTTCCCGTCGCGCTGGTGGTCCTGGTGCAGCTGGAAATGGTGACCGTGGAGCGGCTGGTCCGGCTGCGGCGCATCATCTTTTTCTTGGCGTTCGTCGTGGGCGCCTTGCTGACGCCGCCCGATCTGGCGTCGCAAGTTTTGATGGCGCTGCCGGTCATCGTGCTCTACGAGCTGACGCTCTGGCGGCTGCGGAAGGGGGCGCCGGCCCGTGACGAGTGACGAGACGCGGGAGAAGGCCGCAGCCGGGCTGCTCCACCCTGACGCGCCGCCGGAGCCGGGAACCGCGCAGCCGGCGGACGATGCGGGACTCGACCACGCGGTCCTCACCGCCCGGCTCATCGAAGTGCGCGGCCGCATCATCCGCACCGTGCTGTTTTGGCTGGCGGCGTCGGTGGCCGTGTATATTGTGAGCCCGCGCATCATCGATCACGTGAGCCGGGGGCTGCCGGGCGCCGGCGGGCTCATTTTCCTGTCCCCGGCCGAAGCCTTCGTCACCCGCATCAAGCTGGCCCTGGCGGGCGGCTTGGCCCTGGCCGTGCCCTTCATCCTGCTCCAGGTGGTGGGCTTCTTCGCGCCGAGGCTGTCCCGGCGCCGGCGGCGGGCGGCGCTGGCCGTGATCCCGCTGGCGGTGCTCTTGTTTGCCGCCGGGATGGCGTTCGGTTATGCGGTGCTGCTGCCGTTCGCCGTGGACTTCCTCCTGCGGTTCAGCGGGCCCGAGCTCGTTCCCATGCTGTCGCTGGCGGCGTTCATCCGGTTCGTCATGTGGCTGGTCGTGCCCCTGGGCTTCATTTTCCAGCTGCCCCTCGTCATTTCGTTCCTGGCCGGGCTGGGGATTCTGGACGCCCGGGCCATGGCCCGGCGGCGGAAGTACGCGGTGCTGGCCATTTTCATCATCTCGGCGCTGCTGACGCCGACGGACGTGTTTTCCCAGTTCATGATGGCGGTGCCGCTGCTGGTGCTGTACGAGATCAGCCTGATCATCGCCCGCATCGTGGGGCGGCGGGCGGCCCGGCGCCGGGACGCGTGAGCCGACCCGCCGGTTCGCGGAAGGGTTGCGCCCTCACTAGGCGAACAATGAACGAGCGGTTACAATAGACACGGCGGGCTCTGCCCATGGTGCCCGCCGCGGCACGCGGCTTGCGGGATGGGGCGGTGGACGGTCGATGCGGGGCCAACCGACGCGGGAAGAACCGACACGGGGCGAGCAAGCGAAGGGCTTGGGGGCGCCGCGCGAGGCGGGGGCCCGGGAGTCCTCCGCCGGCACGGGGCCTGCCGGGGGCTCGGACGGCTGGCGTCTGCACCAGCTGAAAGTAGGCCAGCGCGCCACATGGACCCGCCGGGTGACCGAGCGGGAAGTCATGCTCTACATGGGCGTCACCGGCGACACGAACCCCATCTACATCGATCGAAACTACGCCGCCCGCACCAGCATGGGCCAGCCTGTCGTGCCCGCGGTGCTGCTGGCCGGGTACGTGTTCACGGCCATCATGCAGCGGCTGCCCGGGCCCGGCACCATCAGCCTCATGCAGACGTTTCACTTCTTGCATCCCGTGCGCGTCGGCGATACTATCACCATTGTGGTGGAAGTGATTTCGATCGATGCGGTCCGGGGACGGGCGCGCCTGCGGGCCGTGGGCCGCAACCAGGACCAGCAGGAGGTGCTGTCGGGCGAGGCGGAAGTCATCCCGCCGTCGACGCTGCGCCCGGTGCTGACCGAGGCGTTCGAAGACTACGACTGAGAAGCGCGCCGCGGCGCCTGCGGCACCGCCGCCGAGGCCCGCCGGGGCCGTCCGAGGCTGCACCGAAGCCGGGGTTCTGCCGGCAAAGTTTATCATTTTCTCAGGAGGAGCCACAGCAGATGGAACGCACATTCATCATCATCAAGCCCGAAGGTGTACGGCGGGGTCTCATCGGCGAGGTGCTGTCCCGCTTCGAGCGCAAGGGGCTGCGCATCGCCCGCCTGACGACGGGCCACATCCCCGAGAAGGTGGCCCGGGAGCACTACGCCCACCTGAAGGACAAGCCGTTTTTCGACGAGCTAGTCGAGTACATGACGTCGGGCATGGTGTGCATGGCCATCATCGAGGGGCCCAACGCCATCCAGCACGTGCGCAGCCTCATCGGCGCCACCAACCCGGTGGAGGCCGCGCCGGGGACCATTCGCGGCGACTTCGCCACGGAGCTGCCGTACAACATCGTGCACGCGTCGGACAGCCCGGAGACGGCCATCGCCGAAATCGCCCGCTTCTTCGGCACCGAAGAGGACGCCTGAGCCCGCGGGCCGGCAGCAAAGCCATACGGGGCGGGCGCGTCGAGCAGCGGACGATGCGGACGCGGAGGCGCCGCGCCCGCGAAAATTTTAATGTTTGCAATCCGAAAAGTGGATTGCACTGCGGCGGCCTTTTGGTATACTAGCGCTGTGCATTATGTGGCTGCTAGGAGGATGCTAGGCGTTGCTGCCGACACCGAAAAAGTTTACCCTGGTTGCCGGGGCGGCCGAAGGGCCCACGACGCTCAACGCGTTTGACAATGCGCTGCTGGCCGCCGGCATCGGCAACTTGAACCTGCTGCGGGTGAGCAGCATCTTGCCGCCGGCCGCGGAGCTGGTGGAGGAGCTGGACATCCCGCCGGGCGCGCTGACGCCCACGGCGTACGGCGCCATCACCAGCGAGGAGCCGGGCGAGACCATTGCCGCCGCCGTGGCCGTCGGCATGAGCGAGGACACGTTCGGCGTCATCATGGAGTGGTCCGGGCGGGCCACGGCCGAGGAGGCCGAGGCTAAAGTACGGGCCATGGTCGAGGCCGCCTTCGCGCATCGCGGCATGGAACTGAAGAACGTCTTGGTGAAGAGCGCCGAGCACACGGTCGAAAAGGCCGGCTGCGCCTTCGCCGCAGTCGCTCTCTGGTACTGAGCGGCTTTCGGGCGCCCGGTCGCTCTTTGGTACCGAGGATATCGCAGACGGCAGTCGCCGAGGGGGTGACAGGCTCGCTTGCACCGACAGGCGAGCCTTTTTTATGGAACTGTGGTTCACTGAATTGCAAACGCCGGCCGTGGGCATCACGTGCAAGACGTCGCGCACGCTGATCGAGGAACATACCGGCTATCAACACTTGGCCATCATCGAGACGGAACAGTTCGGCCGCATGCTGGTGCTGGACGGCATGGTGCAGACCACCGAACGGGACGAGTTCGTGTACCACGAAATGCTGGTCCACGTGGCCCTCAACACGCATCCCAACCCGCGCCGCGTCGTGGTCATCGGCGGCGGCGACGGCGGCACCATCCGTGAGGTGCTGAAGCACCCCAGCGTCGAAGAAGCGGTGCTGGCCGAAATCGACGGGCGCGTCGTCGAAGCGTGCCGGCAGTTTCTGCCGAGCATCAGCGGCGCGCTCTCGGATCCCCGGGTGACCGTCAAAATCGGCGACGGCGTCCAGCACATCCGGGAGGCCCGGGAGGAGTACGACGTGGTGCTCATCGACTCGACGGAGCCGGTGGGGGCCGCCGTCGGGCTGTTTTCGCCGGAGTTTTACGCGGACGTGCGCAAAGCGCTGCGGCCCGGCGGCATCATGGTCGCGCAGACCGAGTCGCCGTTTTTCAACCAGGACCTCATCCGGCGGACGCAGGCGGGCATCCGGGCGTCGTTCCCGGTGACGCGGCTGTATCTGGCCAGCGTGCCCACGTACCCCAGCGGCCTCTGGAGCTTCACGCTGGGCTCGCTGACCCACGATCCGCTGCAGGTCGATCCGGCGGCCATCAAGGACATGCCGACCAAGTACTACAACCGGGACGTGCATTTCGGGGCGTTTCAGCTGCCGACGTTCGTGCGGCAGCTGGTCGAATCCGCCGACGCGCCCGCCAGCCTGAACGGGAGCGCGTCGGCCGGCGGCGCATGACCCGGCCGGCCATCCGGGAGGAAGCAGCCGTGCCTGCCTTCATTCGCCGAGAACAGTTTCTTGCTGCGGGCGATGACCCGAATGCCCAAGTCGTGCTCATGGGCGCGCCGCTGGACGTGACCACCAGCTTCCGCCCGGGGACCCGCTTCGGGCCCGCCCGCATCCGCGCCGTCAGCGACGGGCTCGAGGAGTTCAGCCCCGTGCTGGACCGGGAGCTGGCGGACGTGCCGTTTTACGACGCGGGGGACATGGACCTCGCGCCCGGCCGCGTCCGGGAATCGTTGTCCGCGATTGAGGAGGCGGTGGCCGCCGCGGTGGGCCGCGGGCAGCTCCCCGTCGTGCTGGGCGGCGAGCACTTGCTGACCTTGGGGGCCGTCCGCGGCGTGCTCCGGCACGTGCCGGACCTGGCCGTCATTCAATTTGACGCTCACGCGGACTTACGCGATGATTACTTGGGAGAAAAACTCTCCCATGCCACCGTGATGCGGCGCGTCGCGGAGCTCATCGGCCCCGGGCGCCTGTATCAGCTGGGCATTCGCTCCGGCACCGCGGACGAATTTCGCTTCGGTTCCGCGCAGACCAACTTCTACCCGCTGCCTCTGGGCGGCACGATGGCGGAGTTGGCCGAGCGGGCGGCCGCGGCCGTCGGCTCCCGGCCCGTCTACATCACCCTGGACATCGACGTCGTGGATCCGGGCTTCGCCCCGGGCACGGGCACGCCCGAGCCGGGCGGCGTCACGCCGGGCCAGCTGCTGCAGGCGGTGTACGCGCTGTCGGAGCTGAACGTGGTGGGCATCGACCTGGTGGAAGTGTGCCCGCCCCAGGACGTGAGCGACGTGACGTCGGTGCTGGCGGCCAAGATCGTGCGCGAAGCCCTGCTGTGCTTCGGCGCCCGCTGACCGCCGCAGGGCCGGCGACCTTTGGAACCACGGGACCTGTGCGACAGCTTTAGGAGTGGGCAAGCATGAACGTGGCGGAGAAAGTGCGGGGACAAATCCGGGAGATCGTGGCGGAGGCGCTGCAGCAGGCGCGCTTCGCGGGCGTCGTCACCCTGGAGCGGGACGTGCCCGCGGAGGCCATCGATGTGGAGCGGCCCAAAGACCGCAGCCACGGCGACTGGGCCACCAACGCGGCCATGGTGCTGGCCCGCGAGGCCAAAATGGCGCCGCGCGCCATCGCCGAAGCCGTCCTTCAGCACGCCAACTTCTCCGGCACCGTGGTGGAGCGGGCCGAGGTGGCGGGCCCGGGCTTCATCAACTTTTTCCTGAAAGACGCGTGGTACGAGCAGGTGCTGCGGGCCGTGCTGGACGCCGGCGAAGACTACGGGCGCACCGATGCGGGCGGCGGCCGGCGGGTTTTGGTGGAGTTCGTCAGCGCCAACCCCACGGGGCCGCTGAACGTGGTCAGCGCCCGCCACGCTACCGTGGGCGACGTGCTGTGCAACGTCATGGCGGCCGCGGGCTACCGGGTCGACCGGGAGTATTACGTCAACGACGCGGGCAACCAGACGCGGATGCTGGGCGCGGCCATGGACGTGCGCATCCGGCAGCTGGAGGGCGAAGACGCCCAGCTGCCCGAAGGCGCCTACCTGGGCGAGTACTTGATCCCCGTGGCGAAGGCGTTTCTCGAACAGCACGGCACGGCCGGCCGGCCGGACCGGCGGCCGCCGTGGGAGCCGTTGAATGGGGCCGGCGAGGCCGCCGGGAACGCGGGGGCGCAGGGCGCCGAAGAGGCGGGCGCCGCAGGCACCGACGCGGGCCATGCCGCCCACGGCGAGGAGGAGCCCGACGTCTCCCGGGGCTGGCGCCGCGACCCTGAGTACGAAGCGTGGCTGCGGACGTTGGCCGCCTTCGCCGTGCAGCACTTTGTCGCGGATCAGCGGGAGACGCTGCGCCGGTACCGGGTGGAGTTCGACCGCTGGTTCCACGAATCCGAGGTGCGGGCCGCGGGGGGCCCCGAGGAAGTGGTGCGGCGCCTGGCCGAGGCGGGCCACACCTACGAGGCCGACGGCGCCGTCTGGCTGCGGACCACCGAGTTCGGCGACGACAAAGACCGGGTGCTGGTCAAAAGCGACGGCGAGTTCACCTACGTGGTGCCGGATACGGCCTATCACGTGGACAAGTTCGAGCGCGGCTACGATCTCCTCATCAACCTGCTGGGCCGCGACCACTTCGGCTACGACGTGCGGCTGAAAGCGCCGCTGAAGGCCCTGGGCTACGACACGGACCGGCTGGAAATCATCTACCTGCAGATGGTGCACCTGGTCCGCGGCGGCGAAGGCGTGCGCATGTCCAAGCGCCGCGGCGAGTTCGTCTCCATGGCCGATTTTCTCAACGAAGTCAGCGTCGACGCGGCCCGCTGGTTTTTCCTGATGCGGTCCACCGACGTGGAGCTGGATTTCGACCTCGATCTGGCCAATCTGCAGACGAGCGACAATCCGGTGTACTACGTACAATACGCGCACGCGCGCATCTGCAGCATTTTCCGCCAGGCCGAGGAAAGCGCGCCGGAGGCGGCCGCGGGCTGGCGGGGCGCCGACGCGGGCCTGCTGGTGCACGAGGCCGAGCGGGCGCTTTTGGATAAGCTGGCCGAGTTCCCCGACGAGGTGACGCTGGCCGCGGAACGCCGGGAACCGCACCGCCTGACGCGGTACGCCCACGAAGTGGCGTCGGCGTTCCACACGTTCTACACGCATTGCCGCGTGCTGGGTGAAGACGCCGAGCTCTCCAAGGCGCGCCTGGCTTTGTGCGGCGCCGTCCGGACGGTGCTGGCCAACGCGCTGGGCCTGATGGGCATCGAGGCGCCCGAGTCGATGCAGCGCACACCGGCGTGACGGGGAAAGCGCAGGGAAAGGAGCGGGCGGCCGGCGCCGGACCGCCCGCCGGTTTGTGGGCAAAACCGGGAGGATCGTTCTGATGGCTAAGTTTGTGTTTATCACCGGCGGCGTCGCGTCCAGCCTCGGGAAAGGCATTACCGGCGCGTCCTTGGGCAGGCTGCTGAAGGGCCGGGGCCTGAACGTCACCATGATCAAGCTGGATCCGTACATCAACATGGACCCCGGCACCATGAGCCCGCTGCAGCACGGCGAAGTGTTCGTTACCGAGGACGGCGCGGAGACCGACCTGGATCTGGGCCACTACGAGCGCTTCATCGACATCGACCTGAGCCGGGACAACAACTTTACCACCGGCCAAGTGTACTGGTCCATCCTGACGAAAGAGCGCCAGGGCGAATTTTTGGGGGAGACGGTGCAGGTGATCCCCCACGTCACCAACGAAATCAAAGAACGCATTTTGCGCGTGGCCGAGAAAAACCCGGACCTGGACGTGGTGCTGGTGGAGGTGGGCGGCACGGTGGGCGACATCGAGTGCCTGCCGTTCCTGGAGGCCATCCGCCAGCTGCGGCAAGATTTGGGCCGCGACAACTGCCTCTACATCCACGTGACGCTGGTGCCTTACGTGCGGGCCGCCGGGGAGCTGAAGACCAAGCCCACGCAGCACAGCGTCAAGGAGCTGCGCAGCCTGGGCATTCAGCCGGACATCATCGTCTGCCGCTCCGAGGCGCCGCTGTCCCGGGACATCCGGGAAAAGATCGCGCTGTTTTGCGACGTGCCGCCGGAGGCGGTCATTCCCAACCTGGACTGCGACACTATCTACGAGGTGCCGCTGCTGCTGGAGAAGGAAGGTCTGGACACCCTGGTGCTGGAACGGCTGCGGCTTCAGCCGGGCGAGCGGGACCTGGCCGAATGGCGGGCCATGGTGGAGCGCCTGCGCAACCCCGAGCACTACGTGCGCATCGCGCTGGTGGGCAAGTACACGTCGCTGCAGGACGCCTACCTCAGCGTCAGCGAGGCGTTGACCCACGCGGGCACGCACCACCGCACGGCCGTGGAGATCGTCTGGGTGGCCGCGGAAGACGTGGAGAACGAAGGCACCCACATGCTGGAAGACGTGGACGGCGTGCTGGTGCCCGGCGGCTTCGGGCACCGGGGCGTGGAGGGCAAAATCCAGGCCATCCAGTGGGCCCGGGAGAACAAAGTGCCCTTCCTCGGCCTGTGCCTGGGCCTGCAGCTGGCCGTCATCGAGGCGGCCCGCCATCTGTCGGACCTGCCGGACCGGGAGCGGGCCAACAGCACCGAGTTCGACCCGGACACGCCGCACCCCGTGGTGTATTTGACGCCCGGGCAGCAAGTGGACGGGGATCTGGGCGGCACCATGGTGCTGGGCAGCCTGGAGTGCCGCGCGACGCCGGACAGCCTGGTGGCCCGGGCCTACGGCACCACGGAGTTTTCCGAGCGCCACCGCCACCGCTACGAGACCAACGTGGAGTACATCCCGGCGCTGGAGCGGGCCGGCGTGGTCTTCTCGGCCATGTCGCCCGACGGCCGGCACGTGGAGGCCATCGAGCGGCGGGACCACCCGTGGTTCGTCGCCTGCCAGTTCCACCCCGAGTGGAAGTCCCGGCCCAACCGGCCGCACCCGCTGCTCAAGTCGTTCATCGAGGCGGCGCTGAAGCACCGGGCGGCCCGCTCCGCGGCCGTGGGCGAGCGTATAGAATAAACCGCGGCGGTCTGATATACTAGTGTCAAACTCGGAAGGGGTGAAGCTCGCGTGGTCCGCATGAAGGTCAAAGTCGTCGGTCTAGACCAGAACACGCTGATCCCCGTGGTCGTCATTACGGACATGGACGAATCCGGCTTTATCCCGATCCTTATTGGGCCGGCGGAAGCGCAGGCCATCAGCATGCACCTGGACGACAAGAGCAAGCCGCAGCGCCCCATGACCCATGACCTGCTGAAGAACATTCTCGATGAGCTCGACGTGAAGGTGGAGCGCATCGTTATCAGCGATTTGCGGGAAGAGATCTACTACGCCCGCGTGCTGCTGAAGACCGAGAAGGGCACGTTCGAGATTGACGCCCGGCCCAGCGACGCCATCGCGCTGGCCGTGCGGGCGGACGCCCCCATCTACGTGTCGGAGGAAGTCGCGGCGCGGGCCGTCATCAGCAACAAGCAGCCCGACGACGAGGAGATGGAGGCTTTCCGCCGTTTCCTGGACCAGGTCAATCCCGAGGATTTCCAGCGGAACCTGAGCGAAGAGGGGCGGGAATAATCTCGCCCCTTATTTCCCCATACTGGAAACGGGCGGGAGGAATTCACCCCAAGGCAGCGAATCGTACTCCGTGGACTTGCCGCCCGTGCGCCCCTGCTCCGTGAAATCCGAGATTCATTTGCCTTAGACGCTTGACTCTTGAGGAATCCCAAAATCCATGCCCACGTGCCTGAAAATACAACAACCCAATAGATCAGTACCATTTGCGAGCAGCGGTTTTCGAGGAGGAATTCGGCATGACCATCGCCGAGCTGCAATCGAAGACTACGGCTGAGCTGCAGGAGATCGCGCGCCAGCTGGAGGTCAACGGTTACAGCAAAATGCGCAAGGATACTCTCATCATGGAGATCCTGCGCCGGGAAACGGAAAAAGAAGGCTTATTGCTGACCCAGGGGATCCTGGAGGTGCTGCCCGACGGCTACGGGTTCCTCAGGGTCGACGGCCACACCCCCAGCCAGGAAGACGTGTACGTCTCGCCGTCGCAAATCCGGCGTTTCCACCTGCGCACGGGCGACGTGGTGCTGGGGCAGGTGAGGCCGCCGAAAGAAAACGAGCGCTACTACGCGCTGCTGAAGGTCATGGCCGTCAACTGGGCCGACCCGGAGCAGGCCATGCGGCGCCCCAGCTTCGACGACCTCACGCCCATCTACCCCAACGAGCGCATCCGCCTGGAAGTTGAGGGACAAAAAGACGTAGCCACCCGGCTCATCGACATCATCGCCCCCCTGGGCAAAGGGCAGCGGGCCCTCATCGTGGCGCCGCCCAAAGCGGGCAAAACCACGGTGCTGAAGAAGATCGCCAACAGCATTTCCAAGAACCACCCGGAGATCGACCTTATCGTGCTGCTCATCGACGAGCGGCCCGAGGAAGTCACCGACATGGAGCGGTCGGTGGACGGCGACGTGGTGGCGTCCACCTTCGACCAGCCGCCGGAAAACCACGTGCGCGTGGCCGAGCTGGTGCTGGAGCGGGCCAAGCGCCTGGTGGAGCACGGCCGCGACGTGGTCATTTTGCTGGACAGCATCACGCGGCTGGCCCGCGCGTACAACCTGGTGGTGCCGCCGTCGGGCCGCACGCTGACCGGCGGCGTGGACCCGGCGTCGCTGCGGGGCCCGAAGCGCTTTTTCGGCGCGGCCCGCAACATCGAGGAAGGCGGCAGCCTGACGATTATCGCCACCGCGCTCATCGAGACGGGCAGCCGGGCCGACGACGTCATCTACGAAGAGTTCAAGGGCACCGGCAACTGCGAGCTGCATCTGGACCGCCGGCTGGCCGAGCGGCGCATCTTCCCGGCCATCGACATTTACAAGTCGGGCACGCGCAAGGAGGAGCTCCTGCTCACCGAGGCCGAGCTGGACACTATGTACATTCTGCGCAAGCTGCTGGGTTCTCTGGGCACCGCGGAAACGACGGACCTGCTCATCGAGCGCCTCACCAATACGGCCAACAACGCCGAGTTCATCGAGCTCGTTTTGCATTCCCCGTTTGCGGAAGAGGCTCGCGCGTCCAAATGATCACGTGATGGCAGCAGCGACGTGCGCGCCGCGCGGCGCGAAGGCGCCGGGGCCGAGATCACTTTTACAGAAGGGATAAAGCTCCGGCGCGTCGAAGCGAGCGTTGATTGCCACGTCTAACGGCGAAGGAGGAGCCCGGGTGCGGAACTCCATGCGTTTCGCGGTGGTGCTTTTTTTTCTCAGCGTGCTGGCGATGGTAGCTTTCATGGGCGGCGACACGGCCGAGCACTCGGCCGTAGGCGGTCCCGGCGCGGACGTTCCTTCGTTGGCCGGACGCAGCGCCGTGGCGGAACCGGATGACTTCATCGCCGCCGATGCATTCACCGCGGAGGACACAGTTCCGGGCCTCTTGACCGAGGCGGGCGCCGGGGCCGTGGCGACGCTGAACGGACAAGTCGACGATGAGACGGCCGTCGCGCAGGAAGGCGCCGACGGCGTGACCGACGAGCTGGCCGCCCGGGACGGCGGCGAGGCGCCGCAGGCCGCCGCGGCCGAGCCCGAGCCCGGGCCCACGGTGGTGACCCACGTGGTGCAGCGGGGCGAGACGCTGTGGGACATCGCGCTGGCCTACGGCATCGACGTGGACACCATCGTCGCGGCCAACGACATCCCGGACATCAACCGGCTGCAGGTGGGCCAGGAGCTGAAGATCCTGACCATCCGCGGCGCGTTGCACCGGGTGCAGCGGGGCGAAAGCCTGTGGGACATCTCCCGGGCCTACAATGTCTCCATGGATGAAATTATCGCGGTGAACGGCATCGCCAACCCGTCCCGCATTCAGGTGAACCAGGAGCTCATCATTCCCGGCGGGCAGGCGGCCGCGGCGGCGCTGCGGCGGGAGCAGCTGGTGTCGTCCAGCGGGCAGCTGCTGCGCAACTTCGACTGGCCCACCCGGGGTCGCATCTCGTCCCGCTACGGGCCGCGCTGGGGCCGGATGCACTACGGCCTGGACCTGGCGGTGCCCATCGGCACGCCCATTTACGCCGCGGCCAACGGCACCGTTACGCACGCAGGCTCCATGGGCACGTACGGCATCCTCGTCATCATTGACCACGGCAACGGCGTGGAGACCCGCTACGCCCACCTGAGCCGCACCGCGGTGCGGGTGGGCCAGCGCGTCAGCCGCGGCCAGCTCATCGCCTACAGCGGCAACACTGGCAACTCCACCGGGCCGCACCTCCACTTCGAGATTCGCCATCGCGGCCAGGCCGTCGATCCGGAGCAGTACCTGAAGCGGTGACGGCCCGGGACGGGGCCGCAGCCGCCCGCGGAAACCGGGAAGCAAACAACGCCGGCGTCGGTGACGCCGGCGTTGACGCGTTTGGGCACGGGCGGCCGCGGGCCGGCGAGGGCCTCAGGGCCGGCGCGAGCGCGGGTCCAGCCGGTCCCGCAGGCCGTCGCCCAGCAGGTTCAGGCCCAGCACCGTCAGGGCGATGGCGGCGCCCGGGAACAAGGCGGGATACGGCGAGAACACCAGGAAGTCCTGGGCTTCCCGCAGCATGCGGCCCCAGCTGGGCGCGGGCGGCTGCGTGCCCAGGCCCAGGTAGCTCAAGGCCGCTTCGGCCAGCACCGCGTGGGCGAAGGTGATGGTGGCCTGCACCAGCAGCACCCCCGCCACGTTGGGCCACAGGTGCCGCGTCACGATGCGGACGTCGCCGGCGCCCAGCGCCCGGGCGGCCTCCACGAAATCGGCCTGGCGCAGGGCCAGCATGTTGGCCCGGGTCAGCCGGGCGAACACCGGCACCGACGCGATGCCGATGGCCAGCGTGCCGCTGACGGCGCCGGGCCCCATGACCGACGCCAGCAACAGCGCGGACAGCACGGGCGGAAACGCACCCACCGCGTCCATGAGGCGCATGAGCCCTTCGTCCATCCAGCGGCCGGCCCACGCGGCCGCGCCGCCGATGACGGCGCCCAGGGCGGCGCCGAAACCGACGGCGACGGCGCCCACCATCAGCGTCGTGCGGGCGCCGGCCAGGACGCGGCTGAACAGGTCCCGCCCGAACTGGTCGGTGCCCAGCCAGTGTTCCGCGTTGGGCGGCTGAAAGCGCCGCAGCACCTGGGTCTCGATGGGGTCGTGGGGCAGCCAGACCAGGCTGATCAGCGCCATGGCCGCCGTCAGCCCCACCAGCGTCAGGCCGATGTACAGATTCCACGGGCGCCGGCGGGCCGCGCCGCGATGACGTCCCTTCATGCGTACCGAATCCTCGGATCGAGATATGCGTACAGCAAATCGTTGACGAAGCTCAAAAACACGATGGCGCCGGCGATGACCACCACGACGCCCTGGGTCAGCGGCAAGTCGCGGCTTTGGACCGCGGTCAAAGCCAGGCTGCCCAGGCCGGGCAGCGAAAACACCTGCTCGATGATGACCGCGCCGGCCAGCAGCTGCCCCAGCTCCAGGACGATGACGGTGCTGATGGTGATAAGGGCGTTGCGCAGCACGTGGCGGGAGAGCACCCGCGCCTCGGGCACG
The DNA here is from genome assembly GCA_003387805.1 of Bacillota bacterium. Taxonomy (GTDB): domain Bacteria; phylum Bacillota; class Limnochordia; order Limnochordales; family ZCTH02-B6; genus CALJUZ01. The sequence goes on from QGSR01000002.1 coordinate 16,419, forward strand.
CCTTTGGCCCGGGCGGTGCGCACGAAGTCCCGGCCCAACACGTCCAGGGCCGCCGCCCGCACGATGCGGGTCAGCGAAGCAGCCCGGGCCGCGCCCAAGGCCGCGGCCGGCAGCAGCAGCGCCTGCAGCGCCGGGCCCCAGCCCGCGTCCCAGCCGGGGAAGCCGCCCGCGGGCAGCCAGTTCAGCCGCACGGCGAACAACAATATAAGGAAGATGCCCAGCCAAAAGGACGGCAAGGCCAGGCCGATCTGGGCCAGACCGCTGACCAGCGCGTCCAGCCCGCCGCCCCGCCGGTGCGCGGCCAGCAGGCCCAAGGGCACGCCCAGGCCCGTGGCCAGCGCCAGGGCCAGGCCCGCCAGCGGCAGCGTCACTTGGAGCCGCTGGCCGATGAGCTGCGCCACCGGCAGGTGGTAGACGAGGGAAGAGCCCAGATCGAGCCGGGCCGCGCCGGCCAGCCAGCGGCCGTAGCGCACCAGCGCGGGCGCGTCCAGGCCCAGCTGGCGCTCCAGGGCCGCCAGCGCCTGCGGGTTGGCGTCCACGCCCAGGATAAGGCGGGCCGGGTCGCCCGGGAGCACCAGCAGCGTGAAAAAGCTGAGGGACGCGGCCAGCCATATGGTGATCAAAAACGTCAGCGCCCGCCGGAGGACGTACGATCGCATAGCCAACAGCGCACGCGCCGCGTCAGCGGTCGATGTACACCCGGGTCAGGTCCGTGATGACCATGGGCAGCGCTTCCCACCAGCCGTGCACGTCGGCCCGGCTCAGGACGAAGTAGGGCCGCGCGTACAGCCACACGTTGACCGCGTCCTCGGCCAGCTGCGCCTGCAGCTCTGCGTACAGCTCCGCCCGCCGGGCCTCGTCGCCGGCCTGGCGCGCCGCGTCCAGAAGCTCACGCACCCGCGGGTTGTCGTAGCGGAAATAATAGCCGGGGTTGGCGTAAATGCTGATGTCCATCGGTTCCGCGTGGCCGATGATGGTCATGTCGTAGTCGGCTTCGCCGAAAATGCGCGACAGCCACGTGGCCCACTCCACCAGCTCGATGTCCACCTGCACGCCCACGCGGCGCAGCTGATCCGCCACCAGCTCGCCGGCCCGCACCGCGTACGTATACTGATGGGGCAGGCTCAGCGTCAGCCGCAGGCCGTCGGCGTAGCCCGCCTCCGCCAGCAGCGCCCGGGCTTTGGCCGGATCATGCGGGTACACGCCCGTCAAGTCCGTGTAGTACGGTTCCGCGGGCGTCATGTGGGAGCCGATGGGGGTGCCGAAGCCGAACTCCGCGCCCAGGATGATCTCGTCGCGGTTGATCGCGTGGCTCAGCGCGCGCCGCACCCGCACGTCGTCCAGCGGCGGCCGGCTGTTGTTCAGCGCGACGATGACGGTGCTGGTGGTGGGGCCCTGAATCACTTTGAACCCGGGCCGGCGCTCCACTTGCATGGCTTGCTCCGCGGTGGCCGCGCCCGCGATGGCGTCCACGCTGCCCGCCAGCAGGGCGGCCACCTGCGCGTTGGCGTCGGCCACGAAGCGGAACGTGGCGCCGTCCAGGTACGGCAGCTCCGGATCCCAGTACTGCTCAAACCGCTCCAGCCGCACGTGGCTGCCCCGCACCCACTCGACGAAACGGAAGGGCCCCGTGCCAACGGGGTGCGCGGCCTGCCGGTCGTAGCCCGCCGGGCCGATGACCGAATCGGGCCTTGTTAAATTGTAGAGAAACTCCGCGTCGGGCGCTTTCATGCGAAAGACGACGGTGTAGTCGTCGGGCGTCTCCACGGACTCCACGGCCGCGTAGTACAGCTGGTTGGTGTGGCCCGAGGCCGGGTCCAGCGCTCGCTGGAACTTGGCCTTCACGTCCGCGGACGTGAAGGGCCGCCCGTCGTGGAACAAGACGCCCCGGCGCAGGCGGAAGACGTATTCCGTCGCGTCGGGGGACACGGTCCACGATTCGGCCAAGGCCGGCACGATCTCGCCTTCGGGCGTGATCTTGACCAAGCCTTCCAATACATTGTGGTGGACGATGGCCGTCGCCGCGGTGGCGGTGGTGGCCGACGGATCCAGCCCCGGCGGCTCGGCCGACTGGACCACCACCAGGTGCCCGCCCCGCACGGGGGCGGCCGCGGCCTGGGCGAAGGAGGCCAGGCCCAGCAACATCAGCAACGCGATGACGGTTGGAGGCGACCAACGGACCGCTGCCGCGCTCAACGGACATTCCTCCCCTAAACGCGTGAGCCAGTGGTGTCTATGGGTGAAGTTGTCGAAGTTATTGTAGCACAGGCCGCGGCCGGCGTCGACGAAGCGGTTGCCAGGGATCGGCCGGAGTGTGATATAATTGCTTGGATATTGCCGGGGACAGGCCCGGACAGGAAGATTGGGACAGCAGAAACGGAGAGGTGAGCGGGGATGAAGCAGGGCATTCATCCTGAGTACACGGTTACGACCATTACGTGCGCTTCTTGCGGAGCGACCTTCGAGGCCGGTTCCACCGGGCAGGATCTGCGCGTCGACGTCTGCTCCAACTGCCATCCGTTCTACACCGGCGTCCGCCAGCGCGTGGGCACGTCGGGCGGCCGGGTGGAGCGCTTTCGCCGCAAGTACGGCATGGACGGCGACGAGTAAGCGCCGCTCCGGCGGCCGCGCCGGCCGGCGGGCCGGGCGGCCTGGGCGCACCCCCGCGGTGCACGCAGCGGTTGATTGGACGGAGGTGGCTGCGTGATGGCAACCATCGGTCCGATCAAACTGAAACATCCCGTCGTCATGGCCCCCATGGCGGGCGTGACGGATCTGCCGTACCGGCTCATCGCCCGGGAGCAGGGCGCGGCCCTGGTCTACAGCGAGCTGGTGTCGGCCAAAGGCATTTGCTACGGCAGCCGCAAGACGCTGAAGCTTCTGGAAACCGATGAAGCCGAGCGGCCCGTCGGCTTGCAGATTTTCGGCGGCGAGGCCGGCGTGATGGTGGAGGCGGCCCGCCACGTGGAGCGCTTCGGTCCGGACCTGCTGGACATCAACATGGGCTGCCCGGTGCCGAAGATCACCAACAACGACGAAGGCGCCGCGCTGATGCTGGATCCCGAGCGGGCCGGCCGTCTCGTGGGCCAGGTGGTTCAGGCGGTTCGCCTGCCCGTGACGGTGAAGATCCGCAAAGGGTGGGACGAGAACCACGTCACCGCGCCCCAGGTCGCGCGCGAGCTGGAGAAGGCGGGCGTCGCGGCCATCGCGATTCACGGGCGCACGCGCGAGCAGTTCTACACCGGGCGCGCGGACTGGGACATCATCCGCGAGGTCAAGCGGGCGGTGGACATTCCCGTCATCGGCAACGGCGACGTGGCCACGCCCCAGGACGCGGCCCGCATGCTGGAGCAGACCGGCGTGGACGCGGTCATGATCGGCCGGGCCGCGCTGGGCGATCCGTGGATTTTCCGCCGCGTCACGCACTATCTCGACACGGGTGAGCTGCTGCCCATGCCGACGCCCCGGGAGAAAGCGGAGATGGCGGTGCGCCATCTGCGCATGGCCGTGGGCTTCAAGGGCGAGCCGCGGGCCGTGCGGGAGATGCGCAAGCACATCGCCTGGTACCTGAAAGGCGTGCCCGGTTCCGCCCGCATCAAGCGGCTGGTCCAGGAGATGACCGAGGCGGACCGGGTGGCCGAGACGCTGCTGGAGTTCGTGGACGGCCTGGGCGCCGCGGCCGACGAGCCGGTGGAGACGCCGCGGGCGCGCGCCGGGCGGGCCGCGTGAGGGGGCCGCAGGCGCCCGGGCGGCGCCGCGGCGGGCCCAAGGCGCGCAGCCCTGCGGGCGCGACGACGATGGAGCGGACGTCATGACCATGGATTTGGTGCGCATCGGCGACAAGCTCATCAGCCGCAGGAAGCTGCAGCGCGCCATCGACAAAATCTTGGAGCGGCGGGCCGCGGGCGCGTCGCAGCAGGACGTGGCCGCGGAGCTGGGTATCGACCGGGCCGTCGTGTCGCGCCTGGAGACGCTGGGCGAAGTGCGCAAAGGCCACCGGGTGGCCCTGGTCGGCTTTCCCGTGGAGAACAAGGACGAGCTGGAGGCGCTGGCCCGGGAGGCCGGCGTGGACTTCGTCCTGCTGCTCAGCAACCGCGAGCGCTGGGGCTTGCTGGAGGAAATGTCGGGCGCGGAGCTGTTCAACCAGGTGCTGGAGCTGATTTCCCGGCTGCGGGAGTTTGACACCGTCATTTTCATCGGCTCCGACATGCGCATCGACTGGGTCGAGGCGGTGCTGGGCGCGGACAAGGTGGTCAGCGTGGAGCTGGGACCGTCGCCCATCACGGAAGACCGCTACGTCTCACCCGGGCGCATTCGGCAAATCCTGGACGCGTGCCGGGCGCAGCGTTAGCACAATGGAGGCGCATCATCGTTGAAACGGATTGTCAGCGTCAGCATCGGTTCCTCGGAGCGGGACCACGCCGCCGAGCTGGAACTGATGGGGCAGCGGGTGAGAGTGGAGCGCATCGGCACCGACGGCGACATTGACAAGGCCATCGCCCTCATCCGGGAACTGGACGGAAAAGTGGACGCGTTCGGCATGGGCGGCATCGACCTGTACGTGTGGGCCGGCGGCCGCCGCTACGAGCTGAGGGACGCCAAGCGCATCGCCCGGGCCGCGGGCCGGACGCCCATCGTGGACGGCTCGGGGCTGAAAAACTCGCTGGAGCGGCGCATCGTCAGTTATTTGGAAGACAACATGCACATCCGCTGGCCCGAGCGCAAAGTGCTGCTGGTGTCGGCGGTGGACCGCTTCGGCATGGCCGAGGAGCTGGCCAAGACGGGCTGCGACCTCATCATCGGCGACCTCATGTTCGTGCTGGGCCTCCCCGTCCCGCTGCGGTCTTTGGGGACGTTTGTGCGAGTGGCCCGGCTGCTGGCGCCCATCGTCGTGCAGCTGCCCATTTCGGTGCTGTATCCGACGGGTGAAAAGCAGACGGCCACCAAGCCCAAGTTCCAGAAGTACTACCAGTGGGCCGACGTCATCGCCGGCGACTTCCATTTTATCCGCCGCCACATGCCCGACGATCTCACGGGCAAAACCGTCATCACCCAGACCATTACGAAGAAGGACGTGGACGAGCTGAAGCGGCGCGGCGTGCGCCTCCTGGTCACCTCCACGCCCGAGGTGAACGGCCGCTCCTTCGCCACCAACGTCATCGAGGCGCTGCTCATCGCCGTGTCGGGCCGCGGCCGGGAGCTGGCGCCCGAGGAGTATTTGGCCCTCATCGACGAGCTGGATCTGCGTCCCCGCATCGAACAGCTGAACGACTGAGCGTGCGCCGCCGGCGCGGCGGACGGCGCGGCGGTTGCGCTGCGCGGCGGAAGCTGGTATACTGCACGTGTGCACAGTTTTGTGCACAAGCCTGCGGCCCGCCAGGCCGCCGCGGCCGGCACCGCCCGGCGCCGGCCGGATTCCGGGAGGGTTTACTTTGGAACATCCGTTTCCTCGATACGTCAATCCGCACCTGGGCGAGCTGCTGCGCACGGTGCAGCTGGACAAACGCTTCGTGCGGGGCGAAGGCGCGTGGCTCTGGGACGCCGACGGCCGCCGCTATCTGGACTTCATCGCGGCCTACGGCGCGCTGCCCTTCGGGTTCAACCCGCCGCGCATCTGGGACGCGCTGGAAGAAGTGCGGCGGACGGGTGAGCCCAGCTTCATTCAACCCTCCTACCTGGACGCGGCGGGCGAGCTGGCGCGCCGGCTCATCGAGCTGACGGGCGGCGACCTGGACTACGTGACCTTTACCAACAGCGGCGCGGAGTCCACCGAGGCCGCCATCAAGCTGGCCCGGGCCGCCACGAGGCGGAAGCGCATTCTCGCGACGAAAAACAGCTTCCACGGCAAGACCATGGGCGCGCTGTCGGCCACCGGCCGCAACAGCTACCAGGACGCGTTTTACGTGCCCTTCGAAGGGTTCGACTTCGTGCCCTACGGCGACGTGGACGCGATCCGGGAAGCGCTGGCGGCGCGGCCGGGCGAGTACGCGGCCGTGATGCTGGAGCCCATTCAGGGCGAAGGCGGCATCGTGGTGCCGCCGCCGGGGTATCTGAAAGCCGTGGAGGAGCTGGCCCGGGAGCACGGCGCGCTGTTCGTGCTGGACGAAGTGCAGACGGGTCTGGGCCGCACCGGCGTCATGTTCCGCTACCAGACCGAAGGCGTCAAACCTGACGTGGTGACGCTGGCGAAAGCTTTGGGCGGCGGGCTGTTCCCCATCGGCGCCATGCTGTGCCGGGCCGAGGTGTACACCGAAGCGTTCGCGACGAAGCACTCGTCGACCTTTGCCGGCAACACCCTGGGCGCCCGGGTGGGCCTGGCGGTGCTGGACTGGCTCACCGAAGACGACGGCGCGCTGCTGAAAAACGTGCAGCGGCTGGGCGGGCGGCTGCTGGAAGGTTTGCAGGAACTGCAGCGGCGCTATCCCCACGTCATCCGCGAGGTGCGGGGCACGGGCTTCATGCTGGGCATCGACTTCGGCATCGACCGCCGCACTTTCGGCACCGGCCCGGGTTCCATGATGGGCATTATGGCCGAGCAGGAGCTTCTCACGCCGGCCATCGCGTCGTATCTGCTCAACCGGCAGGGCCTGCGGGTGGCGCCCACGCTGAACGGCGCCAGCGTCATCCGCATCGAGCCGCCTTTGATCGTGGACGAAGAGCACTGCGACACGGCGCTGGCCGCGCTGGACGACGTGTGCCGGGTGCTGGCCGAGGGCAACACGGGGCAGCTGCTGGCCCATCTGGTGGGCCGGGAGGAGCCGGTGCCGGCGCCGGTGCGCCGGCCTGAGGACGACATCGCGGCGCCCGAGGGGCCCGAGCCCGACGAAGGGCACTTCGCGTTTTTGGTGCACCCGCTGGACATGGGCAACTACCCCGAGTTCGACCGCAGCCTGGAGCCTTATACAGAGGAAGAGATGCAGCGGCTGTCGGAGCGGTTCAACGCCCTCATCGAGCCCTTCGTCATCGGCAAGACCCGCTTCGTGTCCGAGACGGGGCAAAAAGTGTACGGCGAGTTCGTCGTCGTGCCCCGCACCACGGAGCAGCTCATCCACGGCTCGCGCCAGGAAAACCTGGCCGTGGTGGCCCGGGCGGTGGAGCTGGCCCGGCAGCGGGGCGCGGGCATCGTGGGCCTGGGCGCGTACACGGCCATCGTTTCCCGCAGCGGCCGGGCGCTGAAAGACCGCCGGGTGGCCCTGACGACGGGCAACAGCTACACCGTGGTGGCCGCCATCGAGGCGCTGCTGGAAGCGGCCGAGCGGCTGGGCGAGGATTTGACCGAGAGCCGCGCGGCCGTGGTGGGGGCCACGGGCTCCATCGGCCGGGGCACCGCGCTGCTGCTGGGCCCGGAGGTGCGGGAGCTGGTTCTCATCGGCAACCCGCGCTCGGGCGAGAAGGCCGTCGAGCGGCTGCGGGCCGTGGCGGCCGAGCTGTTCCGCTCGCTGCTGACGGAGGCCGCGGCGGGCCGCGCGTTTGCGGAAGGCACCATCGGCCGCTGGCTGCTGGCGCAGCCCGGCCGCCCCGCGGCCGACGCGTCCGACGAGGAGCTGGCCGCGTGGACCGAGGGGCTGCTGGCGCGGGACGACTGCCCGGTGCACCTGACCGTGGACGTGGACGGCGCGCTGCGGCAGGCGCAGATGGTGGTCATCGCCACCAGCTCCGCGGAGGAGTTCGTCACGCCCGAGATGCTGCGCCACGGCGCGGTGGTGTGCGACATGTCCCGTCCGCCCAACGTCAGCCGCCGCGTCGAAGCGGAGCGGCCGGACGTGCTGGTGCTGGACGGCGGCGTCATCGAAGTGCCGGGCAAGCCGTGGTTCGGCTGGGACTTCGGCTACGAGCGGGGCCTGGCCTACGCGTGCATGTCCGAGACGATGATGCTGGCGCTGGAGCGGGACTACCGTGACACGTCTTTGGGCACGGACCTGACGCCCCAGTCCATGCTGCGCTTCCGGGACCTGGCCCGCAAGCACGGCTTCAAACTGGCGGGGCTGCGCAGTTTCGACCGGCCCGTGACCGAGCAGCGCTGGCAGCAGCTGCTGGAAGCCCGGGCCCGGGCGCCGGTGGCGGCGCCGGCGGAGGCCTTCGGCCCGCCCGGGGCGCCCCGGCCGGGTCCCCGGCCGGGAGTTGGGACTGGGTTGACCGCCCTTGGCGCGGGGGGAGACGTCCCTTCCCGCGCCCCTTTTTTGTCGGCATCGGCCTCTTCACAAAGGTCGGCGCTTTAGGATATAATCTGGTCCGAAACTTTGGGACCCTTTCCCATGCGCCGGCCGGAAGTTCCCGGACGGCGGTGCGTACAATAGAGGGCAGACCACGCCCGCAGCAAAGGGGAGACCGCGCTCGATGCGTGAGAAGGAAGTGCTGCTGACTCCCGAAGGCCTGGCCAAGCTGGAAAAGGAGCTTGAACTGCTCAAGACGGTGCGCCGGCGCGAGATTGCCGAGCGCATCAGGCAGGCCCTGGAGTTCGGCGATATCTCGGAGAACTCCGAGTACGACGACGCCAAGAACGAACAAGCTTTCCTTGAAGGCAAAATTTTGCAGCTTGAGAAAATGCTCCGGAATGCCCGACTCATCGACACGTCGGAAAACGAGGAGGGCGTCGTGGGGCTGGGCTCGCGCGTGCGCCTGAAGGACTTGCAGTACGGGGACGAATTTGAGTACGTGGTGGTGGGGTCGGCCGAGGCGGACCCGCTCAACAACCGCATTTCCAACGAGTCGCCCGTAGGACAGGCCATCATGGGCAAAACGCCCGGCACCATCGTGGAAGTCCAGGCGCCCGACGGCGTCCTCAAGTACGAAATCCTGGAAGTGAAAAGGGGATGACGGAGGAGCACACCGTCGATATCAACGATTTGATCGCGGTGCGCATGGACAAGCGCCGGCGGCTGATGGAGGCGGGCGTGCCCCCGTACGGCGGCCGCTTTGAGCGCACGCATACCGTCGGCCAAGTGCTGGAGCGGTTCGACGAGCTGGAGGGCACGGCGGTGCGGGTGGCCGGCCGGCTGCGCACCATCCGCCGCCAGGGCCGGGTCACTTTTATGGATTTGCAGGACGGCGGGCGGCGCATTCAGCTGTTCTGCCGCATCAACACCATGGGCGAGGAAGCCTACCAGCGGCTGGAGTGGCTGGACATCGGCGACATCGTGGGCGTGGAAGGCCTCGTGATGCGGACCCGCCGGGGCGAGGAAAGCGTCGAGGTGAGCCGCTGGGAGCTCTTGGCCAAGTCGCTGCGGCCGCTGCCCGAGAAGTGGCACGGCCTGAAGGACGTGGAGCTGCGGTATCGCCAGCGCTACCTCGATCTCATCGTGAACCCCCACGTGCGGGACGTGTTCGTCGCCCGCAGCAAGACCATCGCGGCCATCCGCCGGTTTTTGACGGACCGGGACTTCCTGGAAGTGGAAACGCCGGTGCTGCACCCCATCGCGGGCGGCGCCAACGCGCGCCCGTTTGTCACGTACCACAACGCGCTGGACATGAACCTGTACATGCGCATCGCGCCCGAGCTGTATTTGAAGCGTCTTTTGGTGGGCGGCTTCGACAAAGTGTTCGAGCTGGGCCGCAACTTCCGCAACGAAGGCATCTCCACCCGGCACAACCCCGAGTACACCATGGTGGAAGTGTACGAGGCCTACAAAGACGCCCGCGACATGATGGAGCTGACGGAGCAGCTGTTTGCCTACGTCGCGGAGCAGGTGACCGGCGGCACGAAGATCGTGTACCAAGGCCACGAGATCGATTTGACGCCGCCGTGGGAGAGGCTGCCCATGATCGAAGCGGTGCGCCGCTACACGGGGCTCGACTTTCATGGCAAGACGCCGGAAGAGGCCCGGAAGATGGCGGCCGAAAAAGGCGTCGAGGTGCCGCAGGACGCGTCGGTGGGCGCCGTGGTGGCCGAAGTGTTCGACGAGCTGGTGGAGGACCATCTCATTCAGCCGGTGTTTATCACCGACTATCCGGTGGAGATTTCGCCTTTGGCCAAGCGCAAGGACGACGCGCCGCACCTGACCGACCGGTTCGAGCCGTACATTATGGGCTGGGAGATGGCCAACGGCTTCTCGGAGCTGAACGATCCGGTGGACCAGCGGGAGCGGTTCGAGCGGCAGATGGAGCAGCGGGCCAAGGGCGACGAAGAAGCCCACATGATGGACGAAGACTTTTTGCGCGCGCTGGAACACGGCATGCCGCCGGCCGGCGGGCTCGGCATCGGCGTGGACCGGCTGGTGATGCTGCTGACCGATTCGCCTTCCATCCGAGACGTGCTGCTGTTTCCCCACATGCGGGCGCGGGAGCTGTGAGCCGGCCGAGGCGCGAGCGGTAGGAGCGTGAGCTGGTGGCGACCCGTTGGACGGCGCGGGAGCGGGCGGCGTGGCCCGGCACCGCTGGCAGTCGTTTTCTGCTGGGCGCGAAGAGCGCCTGGCCCGTCGTCATGGGCTACGTTCCCATCGGTTTCGCGTACGGCGTGCTGGCGGCGCAGGCGGGCCTGTCCCCGTGGGAAGCCGGCGCCATGTCGCTGCTGGTGTACGCGGGCGCGAGCCAGTTCATCGCCGTGGGCATGCTGGCCGCGGACGCGGGCCTCGCGGCCGTGGCCGCGACCACCTTTCTGGTCAACCTCAGGCACCTGCTCATGAGCGCCGCGCTGAGCCCCTACTTCCACCGGGTGCGGCGGCCGCTGCTGGCGGTGCTTTCCTTTTTCGTCACCGATGAATCCTTTGCCGTCAGCAGCACGGTCTTTGCCGAGCGGGGCCGGGGCGACGCCGGCTGGTTTGCGGGACTGGCCGTGACCGCGTACGGGTCGTGGCTGGCCGCGTCGGTCGCCGGGGCGCTGGCGGGCGGCGCGGTGGACATCCCCGCGGCCTTCGGCCTGGACTTCGCGCTGACGGGCATGTTCATCGGCTTGCTGGCCGGCGTGCTTAAAGACCGGCCGGCGGTGGCCGCGGCGCTGACGGCGGGCGTGGTGGCCGTGGTGTCCGCGCCGGTCCTGGGGCGCTGGAGCGTTATGGCGGCCGCGCTCATCGCGGCCGCGGCGGGGGTGGTGATGAGCCGGTGGACCCGCAAGTCCTCCTAATCATTGCAGCCATGGCCCTGGTCACGTACATCCCCCGCATGGCGCCGATGGTGGTGCTTTCGGGCCGGTCGCTGCCGCCGGTGGTCATGGAGTGGCTGGGGCTTTTGCCCGCGGCCCTGCTGGGCGCGCTGGTGGCGCAGGCGGTGCTGATGCCCGAGGGCGCGCTGGACCTTTCCTTAAAGAACCCGGCGCTGATTCCCACGGCGGTGGCGGCCTTGGCTGCCTGGCGGTTTCGCAGCCTGGCCCTGACGGTGCTCAGCGGCATGGCCGCGGCCGGCCTGGTGCGCTGGTGGCTCGGGGGCTGAAAGCCGGGGCCCGGCCCGGCGGAAGGCCGTCCCGGCCGGCCCGGGCGCCCCTTCCGCCAAACCCGCAAAAAGGGTATTGCACAAACAGAAGGGCCATGCTATATTGGGTAATGCCCGCCGGGGCCGGGAAAAAGGCCGGCGGCCGGGCAAAAGTCCCCCCCTTGCAAAAGGGACGGGCTTGTGATAAAGTAATGAGGGTGCCGCCGCGAGAGCTCGCCACGAGCGACCGTGACGGCCGGCCGAACGAACCGGGTTGCCGGGGAGTTCGCACGGGTTGGTCCTTGAAAACTGAACAGCGCAGCGACTAGTGACCTGGATGCGGGTCTTCTCTTTGAGGAGACGCTTGCAAGAAGGTAAGCCGGATTAGGCTTGCCGGTGATTGGTCTGCAACCCGCGCCGCGGG
>QGSR01000417.1 GCA_003387805.1 Bacillota bacterium
ACGGCGGCGGACCGTCGGCCTGAACCTTTGAGCACGGCGCTTCGGCTGCGCTCTCCGGCAGGAATCGAGGGGAGCGGCCGGGCTGCGCGGCAAGCCGCGTCAGCCGGCCGGCCATGAGCAAGCCCTCGGGAAACGCGTTCCCGAGGGCTTTGATTTCCCGCGTGCGGCACGGGGCCGCGTACTACACTCCCGGCGGCCGCTCGCCCACTTCGACGCGGAGGACGACCTCCCGCCCGTCGCGCACGACGGTGAAGATGAGCACGTCGCCCACTTCCATGCCGTCAATGGCTTCCAGGAAGTCGCTGCTGTCGTTGACGGCCCGGCCGTTGACCTCGATGACGACGTCCCGCACCCGCAGGCCGGCCCGCTCGGCCGCCGTGCCGGGGATGACGTCCAGGATGATGATGCCCCGGTCCACGGCCAGGTTCAGCTGCCGCACCCAGGCTTGGTCCACGGTGTCGTAGCTGATGCCGATGAAGGGCCGCACCACCATGCCGCGCTCCACCAGGTCTTTCAGCACGGCCTTGGCCTCGTTGATGGGAATCGCGAAGCCGATGCCCTGGGCGTCGGCCCGCACCGCGGTGTTGATGCCGATGGCCTCACCGCGCAGGTTCAGCAGCGGCCCGCCCGAGTTGCCCGGATTGATGGCCGCGTCGGTCTGCATCAGGTTGCGGTACGTGCGGGTGCGCTGCTGCTCCTGGTCGGCCACCTGAATTTCCCGGCCCTTGGCGCTCAGCACGCCCACCGTGACCGTATGCTCCAGGCGGTACGGGTTGCCGATGGCGATGACCCACTCGCCCACCCGCATCTCGTCCGAATCGCCCAGAGGGACCGTCGGGAACGGGCCTTCGCCTTCCAGCTGCAAAATGGCCAGGTCCAGCTCGAAGTCGGACCCGCGCAGCGTGGCGGAAATGGGCTCCTCCCGGCCCGGCAGCGTGACTTTAATGCTGGAGATCAGGTCAGGGTAGGCGAACAAGTGCTGGTTCGTCAGCACCAGGCCGCTCTCGTCGATGATGAAGCCCGAGCCGCTGCCGCCGCGGGGGCTGGGCTGCGGGAAGGGCCACCACCCTTCAGGGAACGGGAAGAAGTCGAAGAACGGGAACGGCACCGCGCTGCGAGGCGACTGCACTTCCCGGTACTCGACTTCAATAAAGACGACGGCCGGGCCCACCGCGTCGACGACGTCCGCGATGGCGTAGGGACCGTCGGAAATGAGCGGATGCGTCATCTCGGCGCCGCGGACCGGCTGGGGTCCGGACAGCCAGTCGGCAACGATGAATCCGGCTGCGGCCACGACCAGCACCAGCGCGAGCGCCGCCGCGCGAGAGCGCAGGCGCGTACGAATGTGCATCGTCAAATCATCTCCTTCGCCGGAATGTGAGTGCCGTACTTCTCAATTTTAGCGCACGGTTTTTCGCTTGAAAACGGCCGCGGGCGCTCCAAAAGGAGCCAAAACCCGGCGAGGAAAGCGGCTGCGCCGCCGGTCCCGCTCCGTGGCCCGGATCCGCAGGGTCCGGCGGCGCACCAACCCCGGCGCAGGCGCGTACACTGTTCGAGACGAGGCGCAGGACCGCACCGGATTGGACGTCAGACGAGGGGCCGTCGCATGTCGCGCAACCCGTCTCTGGAATTTGCATGGCCGGCGGTGACGCCGCGGGCGGCGGCCGCGGCCTGGAGCCGGGAACTGTCGGCCCGGCTGGAGCAATACCTGGCCGCCGCGCGGGAGCACTTGGCGGCGGGGCGGCCCGCGGAGGCCGTCGCGGCGTGGCAGGGCGCGCTCCGGGACGTGCCGGGCATGCCCGTGCCCCGGCGGGACGCCATCGCCCGGCTCATCACCGACACGGCCTTCGCGTGCGCCCGGCGGGCGCTGCAGCAACC
>QGSR01000418.1 GCA_003387805.1 Bacillota bacterium
GGTACATGGTGTCGTACGGGCAGTCCAGCGGTCCCGTCGAGCCTGTGGACGTGCAGCTGCTGAACCGGCACGGCTCGTTGTTTTTGACGCGGCCGTCTCTGGCCCACTACGTGGCGGACCGGCGGGAGCTGCTGGAGCGGGCCGGCGACATCTTCACGTGGCTGCAGGAAGGCCGGCTGTCGCTGCGCATTGACCAGGCGCTGCCGCTGGAGCGGGCGGCCGAGGCTCACCGGCTGCTGGAGAGCCGGGCTACGTCCGGCAAGGTCTTGCTCATTCCGGAGCAGCGCGGGGCCGGCGGCGGGCTCTCGGGGAAAACGGGGCGGTGACGGATTTGTCCGGTTTGTGGGATCGAATGAAAAAGGCTCTGGGCCTGGGAGGCCCGCCGGGCGGGGGCGCCGCTGCGGACGCGGGTGCCGCCCGGGGCACGGCGGTGGGCCCGTCCCGGGGCGTGGCGAAAAGCTCGCCCCGGGGCCGGACGGAGGGCGCGCTTCCGGCCCGTCCGGAGGGCTCGCCCCCGGGCCGGCCGGGCGACATGGTTCAGGCCTTTATCGACGGGCTGCTGCACCATCACAACCCGGACGTGCGGGCCGGCGCGGCGCGCAAACTGGGCGAAATCGGCCCCCGGGCCGGACGGCGGGCGGTGGACGCCCTGGCCCGGGCGTTGGCGGATGACGATCCGGGCGTGCGGTCGTCGGCCGCGCTGTCGCTGGCGGATTTCGGCGCCGAGGCCGGCGGCTGCGCCGACGCGCTGGTGGAGCTTCTGGGCGACGAAGACGACGACGTGCGCTCGTCCGCGGGCGTGGCGCTGCACGACATCGGCCCGGCGGGCCGGGAGGCGCTGGAGAGGGCGTTGCAGCACGCCAATCCGTTGATTCGCGTCGAAGCGCAGATGCTGCTGCAACGGTCCGGAGACGACGGCGGAGGATCCGGCGGGTAGCGGGCTGAGCCAGCGGGAGTTTCGCGAGGTAGCGAGCTGAACCGGCGAAGGTTCCGTACGGTGGCGAGCTGAGCCGGCGGGAGCGCCGGGCGCGCATCGCGAGGCGAGCGCCGGGCGGACGTCGCGGCGTGAGCCTTGGAGCTCAAATCATGGCGCGAGCGCCCAGTACCGTTGCGGCGCGGGCGATTCGTACGGCGGTGCCTTTCTGCGTTTGCCGAACGGTCTGCGGCTTGAGTGCCGCCCGTGTCCTTGACGACTCCTTTTTTGGAGAATATCACACCCTCACCGCTTCTTGGACCGGCGGCACTCGCTTCTTGCCATTTGGGTCCGGGCCCGTGGGTCCCCTCAGGGCACGGCGCCCGGGCCTCTTGTTTCCGGCGGGCCCGCGGGGCCTCTCCGTCCGCGGCGCCCGCCCTTGAGGCTGTGCAGCCGGCCCGTGGCCGCCGCCATCCACGGCCCGTGGCCGCCGCCATCCACGGCCCCGGGCCCCGCAGCTTCGCGGCGGGGCGTCGGCGGGGCCCGGCTCCGGCACGGGGGGCGCCGCGGCGGGGCGCAGGGGCAGAGCCCGGACAACGCCGCAGACCAAGCGCGCGGTCAGCGCGGTCAAAGCCGCCGGGACGCCGCCGAAACCCAGACCGAAGAGGCCGGGCCGGGTGCCGGAGGAGGCCACGGCCGCCAGCAGGGGAAGCAGCGCGACGGTGCTGAAGGCCCAGACCAGCCCTCCGAAAAGCAGGCCCCGCTGCCAGGCGGGACCGGGCAGCCCGGGTCCGACGCGGCGGTAAAGAAAAGCCCAGATCACTGCCATCAATGCAAACAGCCAGCGTCCGGCGGCTATCGCGGCGGGCGCCGGGCCGGGAAGGGCGCTGCCGGCGGAAGCCGCAAAGTCCGGCACGGGCTGGGCAAAAAACGGGGCCAGGGCAGGTAACAGTGTCTT
>QGSR01000419.1 GCA_003387805.1 Bacillota bacterium
CATCATCCGGTCCATCGGCGGCTTTCCGGTCTACGATCGGACGGATGTTCAGGAAGTGCTCACGCCGTGGGCTGTGGATGTGGAGTTCGTCGTGGAGAACATGCACACGGGCCAGCGGCGCACGGTGCGCTGCCCGGGCAAGATCCCGCCGCTGGGCGTCATTTTCGCGCCGTCGCCCGGAGACCCGGGGTTTTTGTCGCTGGATAACCGAGCGGGCTACGGGGTGATGCTGCGGCGGCTGTCGCGGCGCATCGCGCGGCTGTTGGCGGGTCGGACGGCACGGTAAGCGGCCAGGGAGGGCGGCAACGAGATGGCGGACTTGGAGCCGCAAGGGCGCGAGCCGAATCGGTGGACGGGGCGGCAGCAGGTCATCGTCGCCGTCTTTTTGTTGTTTGCGGCCGCTGCGGGCGCCGCACTGGGCTATCTCGCCTACTGGGCGCAGCAGGAGGCGGGGGCCGGGCTGGTAGAGGACGGCGGTGCGCCGGCGTCTACGGGGCTGCGCCCCCAGGGTTCGGCCGTGCCTTTACATCCGGGAGAAAGGGCCGGCGGGGAGCCCGGCGAGGAGCCGGAACCGGGAGAGCCCGCAGGGGATGAGGCCGGCGGGGAGCCCGGCGAAGAGGAGCCGGCCGGCCACGCGCCGGCCCGGCCGCGCATCGCTATCGTCATCGACGACTGGGGGTACGACTGGTCGGCGGCGCCCGGATTTCTGGACTTTCCGGCGCGCCTGACGGTGGCGGTGCTGCCCTTCTTGCCGCATTCCGTCGAGCAGGCGGAAAAGGCGCTGGCCGCGGGGCACGAAGTCATCGTGCACATGCCCATGGAACCGCTGAACGGGGCGCTGGACATCGGTCCCGGCGGCGTGTACGTGGGCATGGACGAGGAAGCCATCGCCCGGGCGGTGCGGGAGGCGCTGGCCGCCGTACCCGGGGCGGTGGGGCTCAACAACCACATGGGCTCGCGGGCTACGGCGGAGCCCGCCGTCATGCGTGCCGTCCTCAGGGTGCTGAAGGAAGAGGGCAAGTTCTTCGTCGACAGCTATACCACGGCAGCTACCGTCGGCCCCGCGGTCGCGCGGGAGCTGGGCGTGCCGTTCGCGGTCAATCAGGTGTTTCTCGACCACGAGAGCGACGAGGAGTACGTGAAAAGGCAAATCCGGCGCCTGGCCAACCTGGCCAGGCAGCGCGGCTACGCCGTAGGCATCGGCCACGTGCGGCCCCACACGTACCGGGCGCTGGCGGAAATGCTGCCGGAACTGCTCGCGGAAGGCTTCGAGTTCGTCACGCTTTCGGAAGTGCTTAGCATCCCCGAGGGGACTTGGGTCGCGTCGGCTGCACCGAGCGATGAGCCGCCGGACTCCACGGCCGCGTCGGGCGCCGCAGCCCCGGCCGCGGCGCCGGAAGCCTGGAGCGCCGCCATGCCGGCCGCCGTACAGGAGACCTCCGGCGCAGAGCTGCCTGTTGCCGCGCGGGAGACTTCCAGCGCGGAAGCGCCAGCCGCACTGCAGACTTCGAGCGCAGAAGACGAAGCGGCCGCACCGGAGACCTTGGACGCTGGCCTGCCCAGCGCCGTCCCGGAAGCCTCGAGCGCTGATACGCCGGCCGCGGACCCCGCGGGGAGCGACTCGCCTCGCGCTTGACCGCCGGCTGGCTGCGCCGGAACGCTTCGGCATCGAGGAACTCTACCAACCGTCATTACGCGTGAAACTCGGCCTGTCATCACGCGTGAGCATCTGCTCGCGTCTTCTGTTCACCCTTGGCTTCGTCTCGCGGAACGACCTGGCAACGATGCGCCAGCCGCGCCCATGACCGAACGGATGTGCGCTTTTTGCGCGCGCGACTTTCCGGCGGTGTGATATACTTTACGCGTGCC
>QGSR01000113.1 GCA_003387805.1 Bacillota bacterium
CCCCCCCAACGAGCGGACCCCCCGGGCGCGCCCGCCGAAGCCGCCGCAGAGGAAGGGTCCGTCCTCCGACAGGTGGAACTGATGAACACGCCTGGTCGGCTTGCCGGCGCCTGCTCGGCGGCGAGCGCGCGGCCGTCTTCCGTTCCGCCCCCGCCCACGGCGGATCCTTCTTCGAGCCGCGGTGTGAGTCCGCCGGCTCGTCCAGCCGGGCAGGCGCAGGACCCGACGACGGCGACCATCCTCCGGGCGGGTGATCGTCATGGCGCGACGCCTCACGGCCGTCCGCGCGCGCTGGTGGCTGCTGGTGCTGGTCTTCCTGACGGCGGCCTCGGCGGGCGCGTCGGCCCAAAGCTTCTGGGACGAGCTGCTGACCGGCATCGAGCTGTCCATCGGCCAGTCGGTGGCCGCCGGCGTGTTCGAGGAATACGGGCCGCCGGCCCGGCTTTCGCCCGAGGAGCAGCAATGGCTCGCCGCGATCTTCAGCGACATCGCGGGCCGGGCGCAGCGCAAAGAAGTTCCGTACAGCCTGACGGTGCTGGACAGCCCGGTGGTCAACGCGTTCGCCGCGCCGGGCGGCTACATTTTCCTCACCATCGGGCTGCTGGACTACATCGGCCACGACACCGACGCGGTGGCCAACGTCATCGGCCATGAAATTGCCCACGTGGAGCGCAGGCACGGCATGAACGCCCTGGGCCGCCGCCTGGGCCTGGGGCTCGTGTTGCAGCTGGCGCTGGGCCCGCCGTCCGAAGACAGCCCGGTGTGGCACCAGGTGGCCGTCATCGCCACGGAACTGATGCACCTGGGCTGGAGCCGGGATCAGGAGCATGAAGCCGACAACACGGGCCAGCGTCTGGCCGCGGCCGCGGGCTACGATCCGCACGGCATGGTACGCTTTTTCACCATTTTGCGGGAACTGGAAGGCCTGGAAATTCCGTTCCTGGAGTTTTTGAGCACGCATCCGCTGACGTCGGAGCGCATCGAGCGGGCGCGCGTCCGGGCCGAGCTGCTCACGCCCGCGCCGCGCAGCCGGCCCAAGCCGGTGTCGCCGTACACGCCGCGCGGTTCCGCCGGGGAGCCGGAAGCGCCCCCCTTCTTCGTCCCTTGACCCCGCACATTGTTGTGCGGCCTGCGCAGGTGTTCGTTCCGCCGCGGACGAAGTAACACACAATCCGTCCCATTTCGCCAACGGGGGAGAATCGCCATGCAACGGCAAAATCTGGTCTGGCCCTCCATTTTCCTGGGCACGCTTCTGGCCCTGGGCCTGTTTCTGGGCGGTATACAGGTAAAACAAGCCGCCGCCGTTTGGAAAAAGGCGGACCGCTTCGTCAGCGTGAAGGGCCTGTCCGAGCGCGAGGTGAAAGTCGACCTGGTCTTGTGGCCGCTGAGCTACACCGTCGAGGCGGCGGCGCTGGACCTTCTGCACGACGCCCTGCAGGAGGACGCGGCCAAAATCCGGGCCTTCCTGCTGCGCCACGGCTTCGACGAGTCCGAGCTGCACGCCGTGCCGCCGCAGATCACCGACCGCTGGGAGCACTACTACGGCGACAATCCGCCGGAGATCCGCTACACGGGCAGCGGCGTGGTGCTGCTGCGCACCGACAAGGTCGACCTGGTCAAAGAGACGATGCCGAAAGTGGACGAGCTGGTGCGAGACGACGTCCTGGTTTCGCGCAGCTGGGAGCACCAGCCCCAGTTCATCTTCACCCGGCTCAACGACATCAAGCCTGAAATGATCGCCGAGGCGACGCAGGAGGCGCGCAAGGCGGCGGTGCAGTTCGCGGAGGACTCGGGCAGCCGGGTGGGCAAAATCCGCACCGCGAGCCAGGGCTACTTCACCATCGAGGACCTGGACCAATACACGCCCGACGTCAAGAAGGTGCGGGTCGTCACGACCATCGAGTATTACCTCGAGGACTGACGCCTGCGCCCTAGGTCCGCCACGGCGGGAAACAGCGTTCGGGCGAAGGGCGGGCGCCGCGCGGCGCGCCGCCTTTGCAGTGGCAATCATTGCTTGCACGAGCAAATATTTGAAACGGAGGTCGAAACGCATGGACATACGGGTCCGGCAAGGCAACATCGCCGAAGCGGCCGCGGACGCGGTCATCGTCAATTTGTTTGAAGGGGTGACCCAGCCCGGCGGCGCCACCGGCGCGGTGGACGAAAAGATCGGCGGCCTCATTCGCAAAATCATCGCCGCGGGCGAATTCAAAGGCAAGCTGAACGAGACGGCGGTGCTGCACGTAGACGGCGCGCCCTTCCGCAAAGTGGTGGTCGTCGGCCTGGGCAAGCAGGCGGAGTTCAGCGCGGAGCGGGTGCGCCAGGTCAGCGCGTCGGCGCTGAAGGCCGCGGCCAAAGGCAACGTCAAGACGGTGGCCACCATCGTGCACGGCGCGGGCATCGGCGGCATGGACGCGGAGCTCGCGGCGCAGTGCGTGGCCGAAGGGTCGCTGCTGGGCGCGTATCGGTATGACAAGTACAAGAGCAAGAGCAACGACAACGGCGGCGACGGCGTGCAGGAGCTGGTCATCCTCGAGTGGTCCGGGGACAAGCTGGACGCCGTGGAGCGGGGCGTCGCGCGAGGCAAGATCCTGGCCGACGCGACCAACTTCGCCCGGGACCTGGTCAACGCGCCGAGCAACGAGCTGACGCCGTCGGTGCTGGCCCAGCGGGCGCAAGCCATGGCGGAGGAGTTCGGCCTCGAGTGCGAGATCCTGGACCGGGCGGCCATGGAGAAGCTGGGCATGGGCGCGCTGCTGGGCGTCGCCAAAGGC
This sequence comes from Bacillota bacterium, assembly GCA_003387805.1. Taxonomy (GTDB): domain Bacteria; phylum Bacillota; class Limnochordia; order Limnochordales; family ZCTH02-B6; genus CALJUZ01. The sequence goes on from QGSR01000113.1 coordinate 2,775, forward strand.
AGCGCCGAGGAGCCCAAGCTCGTCTTCTTGCGCTACCGCGGCGCCGACGGCGACCCGGTGGCGCTGGTGGGCAAGGGCGTGACGTTTGACACCGGCGGCATCAGCCTCAAGCCCGCCCAGGGCATGGGCGCCATGACCAGCGACATGGCCGGCGCGGCCGCGGTGCTGGGCGCCATGCGGGCCATCGCGCAGCTAAGGCCCCGGCAGCACGTCATCGCCGTCGCGGCGTGCGTCGAAAACATGCCGTCGGGCACGGCGCAAAAGCCCGGCGACGTGGTGCGGGCCATGACGGGCAAGACCATCGAGATCGACAACACCGACGCGGAAGGCCGGCTCATCCTGGCCGACGCGGTGGCGTATGCCGAATCCCAGGGCGCCCACACCATCGTGGACGTGGCCACGCTCACCGGCGCGTGCGTCATCGCGCTGGGCAAGCTCTACACGGGCCTGGTGGCCAACGACGACGCGCTGGCCGACGCCATTTTGGCCGCGGGCGCCAAAGCCGGCGAGCGCTACGCCCGCCTGCCGGCGGACCCCGAGTACAAGGAGCAGTACAAGAGCGACATCGCGGACATCAAGAACACCGGCGGCCGGGAGGCCGGCGCCATCACCGGCGGCCTCATCATCAGCGAGTTCATCGAAAACGCCCGCTGGGCTCACCTGGACATCGCCGGCACCAGCACCAGCGACAAAGACCGCCACTACCTGGTCAAAGGCGCCACCGGCGTGGCCGTGCGCACGCTGGCCGAATTTGTGGCCGGGCTGTAAGCCGGGCCGGGGACCGTCAGGCGGAAACCGCCGGGCCTGCGCCCGCCGGGCCTGCGCCCGCCGGACCCGCACCCGCCGGACCCGCACCCGCTGGACCTGAGGCCGTCGGGCCGGAGCCAGTCGAGCCTGAGCCGTTGCGCGGAAGCCGTGGGCCGCAGCCCGTTCAGTCTGAGCCCTTTGCGCCGGATCCGTTGGGCAGTGCACGGCCGGACCGGCCGTGCACCGCCCGGTGGGCAAAGTACGGCCGATGGAGCAAAGCATGGCCCGTTTGGCCGTGCCCGTCCCGTTGCGCAAAGCACGGGCGGTGGGCAGAGCCCATGCCGTTGCGCAAAGTCTAGGCGCCGGGCACAGCCCATGCCGCTGCGCAACGCCTAGCCGCTGGGCACAGCCCATGCCGCTGCGCAACGCCTAGCCGCTGGGCACAGCCCATGCCGCTGCGCAAAGCACGGACGGCGGGCAGTGCACCGGCCCCGGCGGAAGTCGCAGGGCCCGCGCTCCCGCCCGTGAGAACGTTTTTCCCTTTGGTTCTCGTGGGCGGGACGGAATCGCGATTTCGTTTCCACCGGCGGAAGTTTGATCGGTCCGACGTCTGGTTTGACCGCTGAAACGCCGTCAAACGGCGAGACCGAAATCCGGTTTTGTTTCCGCCGGCGGGAATTGCCGTGACGGCCCCCGGGGATGGCCCGGCATCCGCCTATCGAGCGCCGAGGCACCGCCAAACCGCCGTCAAATCACCCTCACGCTGCCCACAAGCCACCAACGAGCCACCGTCAAGCCTCCGTCGTGTCCCTGCCGCAGCCGGGCGCAGCAGCCGGACACCGGCTCGCATCCTCCTGGCCTCGCGCTGTCCGCTCGCCCCGCAACGTCGTTGGAGGAATACCGCCATAGGTGACGGCAAAATGCGAACTCATCGCCATAGGTGGCGATGGCATCGCGATTCCTCTCCATGAATGCCGATTGGCCCTAGGCTCCGGGGCCAAGTAACGCTGTACGCGATGATCGGGCCGCTTCGGGCAGGCCGTCAGGCGGAAATCGCCACAGGCGAAGACGAAAGCCGAAATCATCGCCGTAGGTGAAGCTGTAATCGCAATTCATCTCCATGGGTGGCGATATGCTCGTGGCACGAGTGCCGAATACAGCTGCGAGCGATGATTACGACACTGCGGGCGTGTGGTTCGACGAACATCGCCATGGGTGGCGGCGAAATCCGAAATCTTCGCCGTAGGTGGAGCTGTAATCACAATTCATCTCCATGGGTGGAGATGTGCCCGTGACATCAGTACCGGCTAAGGCTAGGAGCCATAATCCCGGCGCTGCGGCCATGCACTTGGAGGAACATCGCCATCGGTAGAGGCGAAAGCCGGAATCGTCTCCACAGGTGGAGCTGCTACCGCAATACATCTCCATGGATGGCGACCGAACATCTCAGTGAGGCATCCGGGTGGCCTGAGCAAGGAAAGGGGACGGCTTGAGCGAGCCAAGGGGCGGCTTGAGCGAGCCAAGGGACGGCTTGAGCGAGCCAAGGGGCGGCTTGAGCGAGCCAAGGGACGGTTCGAGCGAGGCGAGAGCACGGCTTGAACGACGCCCGGCGGGTTGACGCTCGCTCCGCACGGTCCACCGCGGCCCCGCCAGCCCCGGCGGAAACCCGGCGGAAACCACGAGCTGGAAGCTTCGCCAATATGCGGGGCCTTCCGCATCCGGCGGGCGAGGCGCTGGACTGGACGCCTCTCACATCCAGAACATGACGAACGCGGGTTGACACCGGCCATGGCTCCACGATATTGTATTAATGTATTAGTACAAAACAGACCACAGCTTGGAAGGTGGCATACAGCATGTTTCAGGGCACATCGCTCCGTCGTTTTTCCCGTGCGGCGGTCTGGGCGCTGCTCGTGGCCGCGGCGGCCGTGCTCGCCGTCGCGGCGGGAGGCGCGGCCGTGCACGGGCAGGCGGCGCCGTCGGCGCCCGGGCCCGGGCCCGAGGCCGGGCCCGAGGCCGGACCCGAGGCCGGACCCGGCGAGAGCCAGGTCATTGCGTTGTCGCAGGAGCTGGTCGAGGCCATGATGGCCGGACGGTTTGAAGACGTCACGGACCGCTTCGGCCCCGCCATCGCCGGCGCCTTGTCCCCGCAGGAACTGGGCGCAATCTGGTCGTCGCTGCCGCTGCAGGTTGGCCCGCTCGCCGCCGTGGGCGAGCCGTGGCTGGCCGCCGCCGAGCCTTTGCGGCTCGTGCGGGTTCCGCTGTATTTCGAGGCCGCCCAGCTCGATTTGGTGTTCGGCTTCGACGACGACTTGCTGCTGGGCACGCTGGTGTTTGTTCCACACGAGCCGCGGCCGCAGGCCGCGCCGGAGCGGGCGCCGGAACCTGCGCCGGCCTTGCCCAGCGGCGCCGACGTTTCCGCAACGTCCGACGCGGCCCCGGCCGCTCCGGCAGGCGAAGGCGAAAGCGCAGGCGAACCCGGAGCCGCCCCGGACGACCGCGAGCCCGGCGCCGCCGTTGCCGAGGCCGCTCCCGAACCCGAGATGGCCGGGGGCGCACCGCCCCGGCAGGCCCCGGACGGCCCGCCCTACGCGGATCCTTCCCGGTTCGAGGAGTACGAGCTGACCTTCGGCTTGCCCGAGTTTCCCCTGGGCGGCACGCTGACGCTGCCCAAAGGCGAGGGCCCGTTCCCGGCGGTGGTCTTGGTCCACGGCTCCGGGCCGCACGACCGGGACGAGACCGCGCTGATGAACAAGCCCTTCCGCGACCTGGCCTGGGGGCTGGCGTCCCGGGGCATCGCCGTTTTCCGCTACGACAAGCGCACCTACGTGCACGCCCAAGCCATGGCGGCCGA
>QGSR01000003.1 GCA_003387805.1 Bacillota bacterium
TCGGGCCACCGGCTGCTTCGTTCCCGGGTGCAGCGGCGGCTTCAGCGGCGTGTCCAGATCCGCCGCGATGTTGTACCACTGCCGCGGGATGTCCCTCTCCGACAACAAAATTTTCGTCTCGCTCACCTAAGCTCCGCTCCCCTCGACTGGGAATTTCCTCCTTGTATTCTCCGCCCCGCCGCGCAGTCCTTTTGCGGGCCGCGGCGTCATAAGCTTCTCTAGCGCCGGTGCCGGGCGGCGCGCCGCGGGCCCGACGCGGCGGCGCCGCCGGCCCCGCGAAGGAGGCGAGCTTCGCCGGTGGACGAATCCGCGGTGGTCCGGGCCATGGCGGCCATGCGTTTCGTATCGGGGTCCATCGAAATTTTGGCCGCGCTGCTCATTTTGCGGCTGGCCCGCGTGGAGACGGCGGTCCAGATCAACGCCGCGCTGGGCCTGGTGGGACCGGCCTTTTTCATCGCCGTGACGTTTCTCGGCATCGCCGGGCTCAGCGGCAAGCTGCCGCCGGCCAAGCTGCTCCTGATCGCGGCCGGCGTGGCACTGGTTTTCCTCGGCGGGCGCCGTTAGCCATGCGTTTACGGCCGCCCGGGAACCCACAGGCGGCTGCGCGGCTCGTCGCCCTCTCCGCTCCCCTCCCCCGGACCCCTTCCCCCCCCGCCGGCGGACCCGCCGGACCCGCCGTCCGTGCCTTCGCCCTCGGCCTCCCCCAGACCCAGCTCCTCGGCGATGACCTCGTTGACTTCGGCCAGCAGCTGTCCCAGCGCCTGCTCCGCCTGCAGCACCGCGGCCACGTACGGGTTGTACGCCACCGTCTCCAGCGTGCGGCGGTACCGCTCCTCCTCTTCCGGACCGACGGGCTGGCCCGCCTGCACTTTGCGCATGATCTCCGCCTGGGCGCGCTGCAAATCCCGCAGCATAATCTGCGCCGCGGCCCGCTGCTCCAGCTCGGCCCGGGCCTGCTGCCAGGCCCGGAATACGTCGCTCTCTTTGACCGCCTGAGCGAGAGCCTTCGCCTTTTCCTTCAACGCCTCGTCCATGCCGACGACCTCCGACCTTTTCAGCGTTATGACTGCGCCCTGACGCCACGCCGTCGCACCGTTGCGCCGTCGCACCGTTGCGTCGTCGCACCGTCGCGCCGACGGCCCCGGCCCGCCGCCCGGGCGGCGGCCTCGAGATGCACGGCGGGCGCCTGCGTTTCAGGTAAAGAATATCCCCCGGCGCCGGAAACACCTGCCTCGGCCGGCAAACACCGGCGCCGCCGCCAGCAACCGACGGGCCGAACCGCCCTTGAAATGCCGGTTTGGGGAGAGATTCCAAAGGAACGGGCCGCCTTGATCACGAAGGCAACGGGCATGACGGCCCCAAAGGCGGTCCTCCCGAAAGGCGGTTTCAGAAAAATGGTCGAAGTGCTTGTTCTTGACCCCACCCTCGGTCTGTGCTGGCTGGACGGGAAAGTCCACGAAGTGAGACTGACGCTGGACGAGCCGGTGGCGCAGCTGGTGCGGGAACTTCTGCGGGCCCGCGACGGCAGCGTTTTTCTCGAGCTCGCGCTGGACGAGTCGGGCAAAGGCCGCGTCGTAACCTTGCGCTAGCCCCGTCGCCATGCAGTTTTTCGGCAATTCCGCGGGTGCCCCGCCTTCCCCATTATCTGCATTTTCTGTCAAGGATTTCTGGTGAACTGGAAGAAGCTATAGCTACTCGGTATTTGTGGGCAGGGAGGCGCCGCGGATGTCTAGCGGCAGGAGGGAAAACCCTCGAAGGCAAGGCGTTTGGTGGGACGCCTTCGTCGTTGCGCTGAATGTGGCGGCCGTCGCCGCGCTGAGCTACACGTTCGAATCGTCTTCATCCGCATTTGTTCACTTGTTCTATGTCCCGGTGCTGGCCGGGGCCTTTTTCTTCCGGACGGCCGGCGGCGTCGCCGTGGGCGCGATGGCGGGCCTGCTCTCGGGCCCGGCCCGGCCGGTGTTCGGCGCCGCGGCCATGCCCGCCGCGGACTGGCTCATCTGGACCACGGTTTTGGTAGGCGTCGGCTACATCGGCGGCCGCGCCGTCGACACCCTTCGGAAGCAGGAAGCCGTGCTGGACTCCATGGCCGAGGAGACGGTGCTCAGCTTCGTGCACGCGATCCAGGCCATGGACGGGTCCACCGCCGCGCATTCCCAGAAGGTGGCCGAGTACGCGGTGGCCATCGCCCGGGAGCTGAATCTGCCCCCGGAGCGAGTGGAGCAGGTCCGCCGCGCCGCGCTGCTGCATGACGTCGGCAAGCTGGCGGTGCCCAAGGAAGTGCTGAACAAGCCCGGGCCGCTGGACCCGCACGAATGGGAACTGATCCGGCGCCACCCGGTGGAATCCGAGCGCATCGTGGGCCGCATCAGCGTCCTGCGGGCCCTGCTGCCGGCGTTGCGCCACCACCACGAGCGCGTCGACGGGCGCGGCTATCCCGACGGCGTGCGGGGCCGCGAGCTGCCCCTGGAGGCCCGCATCATCACCGTGGCCGACGCGTACGACGCGATGACGTCCCGCCGCGCCTATCGCGAGCCGCTGTCGCAAAAAGAGGCGGTGGAACAGCTTCTGCAAAATGCGGGTTCCCAGTTCGATCCGCAAGTGGTGGACGCGTTTTTGCGGGCGCTCAACATCTCCTACACCGTGGAGGAGATGGCTGCCGACATGCCTTCGCTCTAAACACGCCTCATCTGAGAATACTGTCAATGGCGGGGCGGCAGGAAGCCGCGCCGTGCACATATAAGATGTGATTGAATTCACGACCGAAGCGGCGGAATCGTATCAAAACGGCAACGGCCGGAGCGAGATCGGAGGCGCAGAAGGTGGCAAGAAACTCGACCTTCCTCGAATCAGTTGACAGAATGTTTTCGCGGGCGGCGTCGTTGATGGACCTGCCGCCGGGGCTGGCGGACCACATCCGTGAGTGCAACGTCGTTTACCAGCTGCGGTTTCCCGTGGAGATCCGGGGCGAAATCCGCACGTTCCGCGGCTGGCGGGCCATCCACAGCGAGCACCGGCTGCCGACGAAAGGCGGCATCCGCTTCTCGCCCAACGTGAGCCAGAGCGAAGTGGAAGCGCTGGCCGCGCTGATGTCGTACAAGTGCGCCATCGTCGACGTGCCCTTCGGCGGCGCGAAGGGCGCGGTGGAAGTGGATCCTCGCGAGTACACGGAGGAAGAGCTGGAGCGCATCACGCGGCGGTTTGCGGCGGATTTGGTGCGCAAGGCGCGCCTCAGCCCCAGCCTGGACGTGCCGGGGCCGGACATGGGCACGGGCCCGCGGGAGATGGGCTGGATTTTGGACGTGTACAAGACGTTCCATCCCGACGACGTCAACGCGGCCGCGGTCGTCACGGGCAAGCGGCCCACCGCCAGCGGCATCCGGGGCCGGCACGAAGCCACCGGGCGGGGCCTGCAGTACGCGCTGCGGGAGTTTTTCCGCCACCCGGACGACGTGAAGAAGGCCGGGCTGGAAGGCGGCCTGGAGGGCAAGCGCATCATCGTGCAGGGCCTGGGCAACGTGGGCTACCACGTGGCCAAGTTCCTCCAGGAGGAGGACGGCGCGAAAATCATCGGCATCGTCGAGTGGGACGGCGCCCTGGTGGATGAAAACGGGCTGGACGTGGAGTCCGTCAAGCAGCACATCATGGAGCACGGCGGCGTCAAAGGCTACGGAGGCGCCACCTATGTCGAAAACGGCGCGTCGGTGCTGGAGGCCGAGTGCGACGTGCTCATCCCGGCCGCGCTGGAGGGCCAGATCACCGAGGAAAACGCCCCCCGCATCAAGGCCAAGGTCATTCTCGAAGGCGCCAACGGGCCCACGACGGCCGGCGCGGACGAGATCTTGCGCCGGCGCGGCGTCTTCATCATCCCCGACGTCTACGCCAACGCGGGCGGCGTGACGGTGTCGTACTTTGAGTGGATCAAAAACTTGTCCCACATCCGCTTCGGCCGCCTGGAGCGCCGCTTCGAGGAGATGCGGGGACAGCAGGTCATCCAGGCGCTGGAGGAGCTGACGGGACAGCCGGTGCCGCAGAGCATCCGGGACGTCCTGACCTCGGCCGCCGGCGAGCTGGATCTGGTCCGCTCCGGGTTGGACGACACGATGCGGAACGCCTACAATGAAATCAAGGAAACGCTGGCCCGCCGCCCCGAAGCGGAGGATATGAGGACGGCCGCCTACATGCTGGCCATCGAGAAAATTTCCCGGGCGTACCTGGAGCACGGCGTCTGGCCGTAACGAAGGAGACCTGCGTGTAAGCGATGACTGCACCTAAGGGCGCAAGACCGGACAAGGGCAAGAACTACCGGGCCATCGGCATCGGCTTGTCGATCATCATCATCGTCACGGTGTTCTTGCTCCTGTTTCTCCCGGGCCAGGGCGAAGACGTGGACCTGGGCTTCGATCTCAAGATCCTGCCCTTGATGAACGCCGTTTTCAACAGCATCGCGTTCATCTTCCTCGTCCTGGCCCTGGCGGCCATCCGGCGCAAGAAGGTGGAGACGCATAAGCGGTTCATTTTGGCCGCCGTGGTGATGTCGACGCTGTTCCTCATCACCTACGTGACGTACCACTACCTGGCGCCGTCCACGCCCTACGGCGGCGAAGGGTTCTTGCGGTACTTCTACTACTTCGTGCTGCTGACGCACATCGTGCTGGCCGTGGTGATGGTGCCGCTGGCCCTCTTCGCGCTGTTTACGGGCCTGAATCTGGAAGTGAGGAAACACCGGCCCATCGCCAAATGGGCCATGCCCGTATGGCTGTACGTGTCGATTTCGGGCGTGTTGGTGTACCTCCTGATCCGGCCGTACTACTGAGGACCGCCACCCCGTTGGCGCCGGCGCCCGGCCGTCCCGGCGGCCGGGCGCCCGCCGTTCGCGCATAAATCCCTCTTCCCCTCCCCCATACTGTGGGCGGGAGGCCCGCCGAGTTGATCATCGTCTTCATCCGCGTTCTCATTCTCTATACGACGGTGCTCTTTTTCCTGCGCATCCTCGGCAAACGCCAAGTGTCCACCCTGCAGCCGTACGAGCTGGTGACCATCATTTTGCTGGCCGACGTGGCGGCCATTCCCATGGCCGGCACGGGCACGCCCTTGGTCAACGGCCTGGTCGGGCTGTTCGCCCTCTTGGTCGCGTCGTACACGGTGTCGTTCATTACGATGAAAAGCACCAAGCTGCGGGCGGCCATCAGCGGCCGGCCCACCATCATCATCGCCAACGGCCGCATCATCGAAGACGCGATGAAGGAGCTGCGCTACACCATCAACGACCTGCTGGAGCAGCTGCGGGTCATGGGCTGGCCCAACGTGCAGGACGTGGAGTTCGGCGTGCTGGAGACCAACGGCCAGCTCAGCGTCGTGCCCAAATCGCAGAAGCGGCCGGTCAACCCGGAGGACCTGGGCCTGGAGACGAAATACGAGGGGCTGCCGACGCCCCTGGTGGTGGACGGCCAAGTGGACGTGCAAAATCTGCGCCGCATCGGCCTGGACGAGCAATGGCTGCGCAGCGAGCTGGCCCGTTTCGGCGCCCGCCGCCCCGGGGACGTGCTGTACGCGGCGCTGGACACGCAGGGGCGGCTGTTCTGCCAGCTCAAGGCGGAGGCGCAAAACGGAGCGCCGCCGGCATGAGGCGCTACATGAGCGATTTCGTCTTTTACGGTTTGTGGATTCTGACGGGGCTCGGTTTCGCCGGCGTGTACTGGATTATCGGCGCCCAGGAATCGGTGGCTCATGCGCTGACGGCCGAGCTGGAGGCGGCCGAGCGGGCCATTGCGGCCGGCGAGTGGTCGCGGGCGGCCGACGTGGTGGACGGCGTCATCGGCCGCTGGCGCCGCATCGAAAAACGGTGGGCGCTGCACACCCAGCACGAGCAGCTGGAGGCCGTGGCCGAAGCGCTGCTGGAGGCGGAAACGCTCATCGGGCTGCACGACGCGCAGGCGCTGACGCCGCTGCGCCTGGCCCGGGAGCGGCTGCTGACCCTGCCCCGGCGGGATCGGCTGCTGTTGGAGAACCTGCTGTAAGGCCGGATCTTTTGCCCGGCGCCTGGGCGGACGGATTAAGGACCCTCGCCCTGCTCGCCCTCAGCGCCCTCTGCGGCGGTTTCGTCTCCGACGGCCACGGGGTTTTCCGGCACCGAGCACCAGTCGCTCCAGCCGCCGGTGTACAGCTTGGCCCCCGGGCGGCCGATGTGCTCCAGGACCAGCAGGTTCACGCACGCGGACACGCCCGACCCGCAGTGGAACACGACGCGCTCCATATCGTCCGGCAGCGCCGCGAATCTTTTCTCCAGCTCGTCGCGCCCGCGGAAAAAGCCCCGCTGGTCCAGATTTTCCATCCACGGCCAGTTGCGGGCGCCGGGGATGTGGCCGGCCACCGGATCCAGCGGCTCCGCCTCGCCCCGGTAGCGCTCCGGCGCGCGGGAGTCGACGATGAGGCCGTGGTCTCGGCCTCCGTCCACGATACGGCGCACGTCCTCCATGCCCACGGCCATGTGCGGGCCGAGCCGCAGCACGAAGCGCCGCGGCGCCGGCGCGGGCACCTCGGCCGCTACGGGGCCGCCGGCCGCCCGCCACGCCCCGTAGCCGCCGTCCAGCACGGCCGCGTCGTCATGCCCCGCGTACCGCAGCAGCCACCAAAGGCGGGCGGCCATCTGCCCGCCTTGATCGTCGTAGCAGATGACGGTGACGCCGTCGCCGACGCCCCTTCGTCCCAGCAGCTCGGCGAAGCGGTCCATGTCCGGCAGCGGATGCCGGCCGCCCCGGCCCGTCACCGGGCCGGACAGGTCTTTGTCCAGGTCAAAGTAGACGGCGCCGGGCACGTGGTCCCGCTCGTAGGCCAGCCGGCCCGCGGCCGGGTCCGTCAGATCGAAGCGGCAGTCGGCGATGACGATGTCATCCCGGCCCAGCCGCTGCCGCAGCCACTCCGCGGAGACGATGGTCCTCGGTTTCGACGGGGTCACCGCGTCACCGCCCTCCCTCCAAGGTTTCGTCCCGCCGGCGTTCCCGGACCGGCAGCCAAAAACGGGGCGCGTGCACGAAGGTCAATACCAGAGCCACCATGCCCACTCCCATGTGCACGAACAGCAGCCACCGCGCGGGATCGGGCGCCCGCGACGAGTAAAGCGCCAGCCCCAGCGAGCCGAGATAGGCGCCCGCCAGCAGCAGACCCGTCCACGTCATGCGTGACCGGCCCCGGGCCCGCCAGGCCGGGACGCCGTGCAGCAGCACGCCGGCGGCAAAGGGCGCCGCCACCGCGATGCTGAACCAGCCGTGGACGACGTAAATCTGCGGGTAGACGGGATAAATGAAAAACGAAAGCGGCGGCACCGACAACAACACTCCCGTCCCGGCCGACACGGCCGTGGCCAGGGCCAGCCACCGCAGCAGACGCAAGCTCCACACCCAACGCAACACGTTTCACCCGGCCACTAATTCCCCGCCCCGGCGGCGTTCCCCTGCCCGGCGGCCGCATCCGCGGGCCGGCCCGGGGCACGGCCGGGGCCCGTGCCGGCGCCGCGCCGCGATCAAAAAACGGGGACCGCTGCTGCAGTCCCCGACAACATCCCATTGGTGGAGCCGAGCGGGTTCGAACCGCTGGCCTCCTGCGTGCAAGGCAGGCGCTCTCCCAGCTGAGCTACGGCCCCGTGTGGTGGGCTTAGGTGGATTCGAACCACCGACCTCACGCTTATCAGGCGTGCGCTCTAACCGACTGAGCTATAAGCCCCCGACCGTTGCCATGATAGCATACGGCCCGGACCAGCGTCAACCGACGCCTCCGGGCCTCCTCCTGACCGCCGGCCGCCTACGCCTCGCCGTCCGGCTCGTTGACCGTCTCGTCGCCGAAAATGCTGGGCTGCTGCAGCCCGCGGCCGTCGTCGCCGTCGTCCTCTTCCTCTCGCTGCTTGACGTGGGCGATGGCCACCACTTTGTCGTTCTCGTCCAGCCGCATGAGCCGCACGCCCTGGGTGGCCCGGCCCTGCCGGGAGATGTCGTCGACTTTCATGCGGATCATGATGCCCTCGGCGCTGATGAGCATCACTTCTTCCCCGTCCCGCACGACGCTGGCCGCCACGATGGGACCGTTCTTCTCCACCACCTGCAGCGTGCGCACGCCTTTGCCGCCGCGGTTGGTGACGCGGTATTCGTTCAGGTCGGTGCGCTTGCCGTAGCCCAGCTCGCTGACGACCAGCAGATCCGCGCCGGGCCGCACCACGTCCATGGCCACCACGTGGTCGCCGTCATCCAGGCGCACGCCGATGACGCCCCGGGTGGCCCGGCCCATGGGCCGCACCGTGTCCTCGGGGAAGCGCACGGCCTGGCCCTGGGCGGTGACCAGCAGGATGTGCTCGGAGCCGTCGGTCAGGCGCACGTCCACCAGCTCGTCGTCCTCGTCCAGGTTGATGCCGATGAGGCCGTGCCGGGGGCTGTCGTACTCGGACAGCGGCGTCTTCTTGATGACGCCCTTCTTGGTGGCCATGACCAGGAAGTGATCCTCGTCGTACTCCTTGACCGGGATGGCCGTTTGGATCCGCTCATCCCGCGGCAAGTCGATGAGGTTTACGATGGCCGAGCCCCGGGCGGTGCGCCCCGCTTCGGGAATGTCGTAGCCTTTCACCCGGTACACTTTGCCCTTGTTGCTGAAGAACAGGACGTAGCTGTGGGTGCTGGTGACAAACAGGTGCTCGATGAAATCGTCGTCTTTGGTGCCGGCCGCCGTAATGCCCCGGCCGCCCCGCCGCTGCGGCCGGTAGGCCGTGGTGGGCAGCCGCTTGATGTAGCCGAAGTGGGTCATGGTAATGACCACGTCTTCGTCGGCGATGAGGTCCTCTTCCTCGATCTCGTCGGCCGCGGCCACGATCTCGGTTCGCCGCTCGTCGCCGTACTTCTCCTTGATTTCCTCCAGCTCCGTGCGGATGACCTCGTAGACCAAGTTGATGTCGCCGAGAATTTCCCGCAGCCGGGCGATGGTCTTCAGCAGCTGCTGGTATTCTTCTTCAATCTTCTCGCGCTCCAGCCCCGTCAGGCGGCGCAGCTGCATGTCCAAGATGGCGACGGCCTGCTTCTCCGTCAGGCCGAAGCGCTCCATCAAGCCTTGCTTCGCCTCGGCGTCGGTCTTGGACGCGCGGATGAGCGCGATGATCTCGTCGATGTGGTCCAGGGCAATGCGGAGCCCTTCCAAAATGTGGGCCCGCTCCTCGGCTTTGCGCAGCTCGTAGCGGGTGCGCCGAATGACCACTTCTTCCTGATGCTTCAGGTAGTGGCCCAGCATCTCTTTCAGGCTCAGCACCCGCGGCTCGCCGTCCACCAACGCCAGCATGATGACGCCGAAGGTGGTCTCCAGCTGGCTGTGGCGGTAGAGGCGGTTCAGGACCACCCGGGCGTTGGCGTCCCGCCGCAGCTCGATGACGATGCGCATGCCGCTGCGGTCCGATTCGTCCCGCAAATCGCTGATGCCCTCAATGGTCTTGTCCCGGTGCAGCTCGGCGATCTTCTGGATCAGGTTGGCCTTGTTGACCTGATACGGCAGCTCGGTGATGATGATGCGCTGCCGCCCGTTGGCCATCTGCTCGATGCGGGCCTTGCCCCGCACTTTGATGCGGCCGCGGCCGGTGGCGTACGCCTCTTTGATGCCGTCGCGCCCCAGAATCTGCGCGCCCGTGGGAAAGTCGGGCCCGCGCACGATGCGCATCAGCTCTTCCGTGGTCACGTCGGGATTTTCGATAAGCTTGATGAGCCCGTCGACCACTTCCGTCAGGTTGTGGGGCGGGATGTTGGTGGCCATGCCCACCGCGATGCCCGCGGCGCCGTTGACCAAAAGATTCGGGATCCGCGAAGGCAAAACCGACGGCTGCTGCAGCGACTCGTCGAAGTTGGGGACGAAATCGACGGTTTCTTTGTCGATGTCCCGCAGCATCTCCAGCGCGATTTTCGACAGCCGCGCCTCGGTGTAGCGCATGGCCGCGGGCGGGTCGCCGTCCACGCTGCCGAAGTTGCCGTGCCCGTCCACCAGCGGGTAGCGGAAGTTGAAATCCTGCGCCATGCGCACCATGGCGTCGTAGATGGCCGCGTCGCCGTGAGGGTGGTATTTGCCCATGACGTCGCCGACGATACGGGCCGACTTGCGGTGGGGCCGGTCCGGGCGCAGGCCCAGCTCGTACATGCCGTACAAAATGCGCCGCTGCACGGGCTTGAGCCCGTCGCGCACGTCGGGAAGCGCCCGGTCGACGATGACGCTCATCGCGTAGTCGATGTACGACCGCTTCATCTCGTCGGAAACCCGGACGGGCACGATGCGGCCTTCAGTAAATTCCAATGCCATAGCGGGTCCCCTCAGACGTCAAGATTTTGGACTTCTTTCGCGTGGGCCTGGATGAACTCCCGCCGCGGTTCCACGTCTTCGCCCATCAATATCGAGAAGATCTCGTCGGCCAGCTGCGCGTCCTCCACCGTCAGCTTGCGGATGGTGCGCGTTTCGGGATTCATCGTCGTCTCCCACAGCTGCTCCGCGTTCATCTCGCCGAGACCTTTGTAGCGCTGAACGGTGACGCCCTGGCGGCCCACCCGCTCCAACACTTCCTCCAGCTCCTCGTCGCTGTAGGCGTAGTGGATCTCGCCGCCCTTTTTGACGCCGTACAGGGGCGGCATGGCGATGTAGACGTGGCCGTCTTCCACCAAAGGCTTCATGAACCGGTAGAAGAACGTCAAGAGCAGCGTGCGGATGTGGGCGCCGTCCACGTCGGCGTCGGTGTTGTGGCAGCAGATGCCGCCGATGCCGGCGATGAAGTTTTCATCGCCTTCCACCGAGAAGTCGTAGACTTGTCCGCGCGTCGGCTGCACTTCCTCCACCGACGCGACCGGCAGGGCCGCCAAATCGCCCCCGGGCCCGCCGGGCCCGTCCGCGGCCTCGCCGTGCCGCTTCTCCCCCACGACCCAGTACAAGGGCCGGTTCCGCTTCATGTCCATGCCGCGCAAAATGCGGACGTCCATGTCCTGGGACAGCACCAGGTAGGCCAGCTGGCCCGCCGCGTCTTTGGACGCGGTGCGCAGGACCAGGCGGCCGCCGGTGCTTTTGCGCGGGCGGTACCGCTCCAGGTACGCCCGCTGCCGCTCTTTCGGCAGGTTGAACACGATGTCCGGGATGCGCTCGCCCTGATCCCATGTGGCCGTGGACGTGAACACGTCCCGACGGGTTTCGGCCCGCCACGCCTCCGGCGCCGGCGTCAGCGCCACCGGCGCGGCGTTTTTCGCCGTGCCGGACGCGGCGGCCGCCGCCCGCCCGGCCCCGCCGGCACCGCCGCCGCGGGCCGGCAGCGCCGGCTCCCGGCGCACCCGGGTCACCGCGGCCCGGCCGGTGGGCATGGTGCTGAAGCGCATCTCGGGCCCCCGCCCCGCGGCCGCGCCGAAAGGCAGCCGCCGCGGCGCCAGCACCAAGTCGCCCGGGCGGACTTCATCGCCCCGCTTCAGCCGCTTCTCGCCGTTCTCCCAGACGAACACGCTGTGGGACGACGTCACCCGCACGGTGCGGCCACACGCCGTGGTGATCTCGTACAGCTTCTCCTCCAGCGGATGGCGGATGACTTGTTTGATAGGCCGGAACGCGACGTGATGGTCTTCCAGGCCGAAGCAGAGCACCTCGAAGCGGCGGAAATCGAGGCCGCCGTCCAGGCACGCGTCGATGAAATCGCCGATCTTGACGCTGCGCACCATGCCCGTTTCGTCCCGCACGAAGGCCAGCTCGTCGCCGTCCACCGACATGATGATGATCTTGCCGTAGCGCCGCTTCTCCAGATCAAAATCCTCGCCCACGCCGGTGCCCAGGGCCGAGATCATGGCGCGGATTTCGTTGTTGGCCAAAATTTTGTCCAGGCGCGCCTTCTCCACGTTCAAGATCTTGCCCCGCAGCGGCATGATGGCCTGAAAGCGGCGGTCGCGGCCCTGCTTGGCGGTGCCGCCGGCCGAGTCGCCCTCCACCAGGAACAGCTCGCACTGTTCCGGATCCGTCAGGGTGCAGTCGGCCAGCTTGCCGGGCAGCGTCGAGTCTTCCAGCGCGTTCTTGCGCCGGGTCAAATCCCGCGCTTTGCGGGCCGCCTCCCGGGCCCGGGCCGCCTGCAGCGCCTTCTCAACGATGCGCCGCGCCACCCGGGGATTTTCCTCCAGGAACGTGGCCAGCCCTTCGCCGAAGGCCGACTCCACCGCGCCGCGCACCTCGGAGTTGCCCAGCTTTGTCTTGGTCTGGCCCTCAAACTGAGGATCCCGCACCTTGACGCTGATGACCGCGGTGCATCCTTCCCGCACGTCGTCGCCCGACAGGTTTTCCTCGTTGTCTTTCAGGAGGTTTTGCTTGCGGGCGTACTCGTTGATGGTGCGGGTCAGCGCGGAGCGGAACCCGCTGAGATGGGTGCCTCCCTCGTGGGTGTTGATGTTGTTGGCGAAGGACAATATCCGCTCCTGGTACCCGGTGTTGTACTGCAGCGCGACCTCCACCAGCGTGCCGCCGACTTCGCGCTCGATGTAGACGATTTCGTCGTGGAGCTTCTCGCTGTTTCGGTTCAAATGCTCGACGTACGACATGATGCCGCCGTCGTACTTGAACTCCTCGTAGCGCCCGTCGCGCTCGTCTTTGAGCGTCAGCAGGACGCCTTTGTTCAAGAACGCCAGCTCCCGCAGGCGGTGCACGATGGTGTCCGCGTTGAACTCCACCGTCTCGAAAATCTGCGCATCGGGCTTAAACGTGACACGGGTTCCCGTCGTGTCGGTCGGATCGCCTTTTTGCAGATCGCCCAACGGCACGCCGCGCGCAAACCGCTGCGTGAAAACGTGCCCGTCGCGGCGGACTTCGACTTCCAGCCATTCGGACAAGGCGTTGACCACCGCCACGCCCACGCCGTGCAAACCGCCGGACACTTTGTATCCGCCGTCGTCGCTGAACTTGCCGCCGGCGTGCAGCACCGTGAGCACCGTCTCCACCGCCGGCCGGCCCGTCTGCGGCTGAATGTCCACCGGAATGCCGCGGCCGTTGTCCGTCACCGACACCGAGCCGTCCCGGTGGATGACCACGTCCACCCGGTCGGCCCAGCCGGCCATGGCCTCATCGATGCTGTTGTCCACCACTTCGTTGACCAGGTGATGAAGGCCGCGCTCGCTGGTGCTGCCGATGTACATGCCCGGGCGGCGGCGCACCGCTTCGAGGCCTTCCAGCACCTGGATTTGTTCGGCCCCGTAGGCTTGCTGCGTTCGCTCTTTCTCCAAAAGCGGGAACCTCCGTTTCAGTGCAGCGATCCTTCGCTATTATAGCACATCAAAA
Organism: Bacillota bacterium; assembly: GCA_003387805.1. Classification (GTDB taxonomy): domain Bacteria; phylum Bacillota; class Limnochordia; order Limnochordales; family ZCTH02-B6; genus CALJUZ01. The sequence goes on from QGSR01000003.1 coordinate 13,303, forward strand.
ACCCGCAAAGGCGGTTGCGACGCGCATTTCACCCATTTCGCGGTACGCGTTCCGCGACTTTTCCCGGGAAATAATTCAGGCGGGCGTGACCGTTCCCTGGTGCACGCGAAAAACGCGTGCGGCCTTCATCAGCCGCTCGGACAAAGGCTCCGGGTTGGCCGTCGTGATGAACGTCTGCACGTGATCGGCCACCGTCTCCAGCAAAAACCCCCGCCGCACCGGGTCCAGCTCCGACAGCACGTCGTCCAGCAGCAGCACGGGGTGCTCCCCCGTCTCGGCCTGCAAAAAGTCCAGCTCGGCCAGCTTCACCGCCAGCACGGCGGTGCGCTGCTGCCCTTGCGACGCGTACGTGCGGGCGTCGGCGCCGTCGATGATGAAGCGCACGTCGTCCCGCTGCGGGCCGGCCAAGGAAACGCCCCGGCGCAGCTCGTCCCGCTCCAGCCGCTCCAGCGCGGCGCGAAACAGAGCCGCCACCGCGCCGGGATCCTGCCAGGCGGCATCGGGCTCCTGCTCCTCGTCCCCGGCGAAGAAGGGCTTGTACACCAGCTGCAGCCGCTCGCGGCCTTCGGTCATGGCGCCGTGCACCCGCCCGGCCGCCTCCGCCAGGCGGTGGACGGCCCGGGCCCGGGCCACCATGACGGGCACCGCTTCCTCCAGCAGCTGCTGGTTCCAGACTTCCAGCAGCTCGCCGCCCCGGCTTCTCCCCTGCAGCGCCTTCAGCTGCACGTTGCGATGGCGCAGGATGCGGTGATAGCGAATCAAATGCCGCGCGTATTTCGCGTCGGCCTGGCTCAGCAGCACGTCCAAAAGGCGCCGGCGCTGCGCGGGTCCGCCTTTCACCAAATACAAATCATCGGGGAAAAAGCTGACGGTAGTCAGAAGGCCCAACGCGTCCCGCGGCCGCAGCGGGCCGTCGTTCCACGTAATGCGCTTGGGCGCGTCGACGGAGACGACGATCTGCAGCTTGCCGGTGCTGTCCCGCTTTTTCACCAGCGCCGCGGCGGACGCGACCCGGCAGCCCCACCGCACCAGCTCGCCGTCGCGCCCGGTGCGGGGCGACTTGCCGAGGCCGAGGAACAGCACGCTCTCCAGCAGGTTCGTTTTGCCCTGGGCGTTGCGCCCCAAAAGCACGTTGACCGCGGGCGACGGCTCCAGGTCGACGTGGCGGTAGTTGCGGAAGTCGTGCAAAATGAGGCGCTGGATGATGGTCTGCGGCGCCGTCACCCCAGGCGCACCGGCATGATGATGCAGAAGCGGTCATCCCCGTCCACCGGCTTGAACGTGGCCGGCACGTCGCGCTCGTCGAAGGTGATGCGCAGCTGGTCGTCGTCGTACGCGCGCAGCACGTCCAGGATGAAGCGCGCCTGGTACGAATTGGCCCCGTCCTGGCCTTCCTGGACCACGTCCAGCTCCTCCTGGGACTGGCCCACGTCGGTTTCCCGGGCCGTCAGCGTCAGCGTGCCGCCCCGCACGTCGGCCACCACGATGGCCGGGCCCGTCCGGGACAGGACCGACGCCCGCTCCACCGCCGCCGCCAGCTGGGCCCGGGGCACGACGATGGAAATGGGCTGCTCGCGCGGCAGCACCTGGCGGTAGTTGGGGAATTCGCCTTCCAAAAGGCGCGAGACGAGGCGCACGTTTTCAAAGCGGAAGGAAATTTGCCGGTCCGTCAGCAGCATCTCCACGTCGCCTTCCGCGTCCGCGGGGATGATGCGGGCCAGCTCCTGCGCGGCCCGGGCCGGCACCACCGCCCGCCGCGTCTGCGGCGACGGCTGGGCCAGCTTCCCCTGCCGGAAGGCCAGCCGCGTCGAGTCGGTGGCCACCAGGTTGAGGCGGTCCTCCTCCACCTCGAACAGCACGCCGTTGAGGTACGAGCGGTGATCGTCCACCGCGGCCGCAAAGGCCGTCTGACGGATCATGTCTTTGAGCTCCGCCGCGCCGATGCGCCACGTGACGTCGCCGGAAGGCGCGGGCAGCTCCGGGAAATCGCCCGCGTCGCGCACGTTGATGGTGAACTCGGCCCGGCCCGAGCGCACCGTGGCCGCGCCCGCGCCCGGATCCCGGGAAAACTCCACTTTGTCCGAGGGCAGCTTGCGCGTGAGCTGGCTGAACAGCCGGGCGTCCACCATGACCGCCCCCTGCCGCTCCACCTCCGCGGGCGTGGAGCATTCGATGCCCAGGTGGAGATCGAAGGCCGTCAGCTGCAGGCGGTCTTCGAAGGCCTCCAGCAAAATGCCTTTCAGGTGGTCGTCCACGTCCCGGCTGGGGACGGCCCGCTCCACGGTGCTGATGGCTTCGGCCAGCTGCTCACGGTTGCACGCAAAACGCATCGCCCACGCACTCCTTAGAACTTCTAAGAAATTAATCGGATTTTGTTGGTCGTCGTCGTATCAGTAGGCGGTGTGCATGGCGGGGATATCCCGCGCAAAGCCCGCCGCTGCGCCCTTTCGCGGTGGGGACAACGTGTGGAGCCGCCCGCGCGCGCTGTCCACATTGTCCCCCGCGGGCCCGTCTTGTCCCGCGCCGTGCACGGGCCTTCCCAAGACTGTGCCCAGGAAATGCACAGCCCTATCCACTGTTCGAGATGAGCTGCTTGAGCTCCTCCACCGTGGCCGCCAACGCGCGGTCGGCCGCCATCTGCTCCCGCACCTTTTCGTACCCGTGCAGCACGGTGGTGTGGTCGCGGCCGCCGAATTCCTCGCCGATGGCCGGCAGCGACAAGTCGGTCATGGTGCGGGCCAAGTACATGGCGATCTGCCGCGGAAACGCGATGTTGCGCGAGCGGGAGCGCGAGATGAGATCCGCCGGACGCAGGCCGAAATAGCGGGCCACGCAGTCCTGGATTTTGGCGATGGACACCGGCTGCGGCCGCTGCGCGGCGATGAAGTCTTTCAGCGCCTCCGCGGCCAGCTCCACCGTCAGCGGCGATCCGACGGTGCGGGCGTAGGCCACCACCCGGGTCAGCGCCCCTTCCAGCTCCCGGATGTTGGAGCGGGCCTGCTCGGCGATGTAGGTCAAAACGTCCTGCGACACCTGCAGACCTTCGTCGGCGGCTTTTTTCCGAATAATTGCAGTACGGGTCTCGAAGTCGGGCGCCTGAATGTCCGCGGCCAGGCCCCATTCAAAGCGGGAACGCAGCCGCTCCTCCAGGTGCGGGATCTCCCGCGGCGGCCGGTCGCTGGAGATGACGATCTGTTTGTTCACTTCGAACAGCGCATTAAATGTATGGAAAAATTCCTCCTGGGTGCTTTCCTTCCCGGCGATGAACTGAATGTCGTCGATGAGCAAAATGTCCACCGACCGGTACTTGGCCCGGAACGCCGGCATGGCCTTGTGCTGCAGCGCGTTGATGAGCTCGTTGGTAAACGTCTCGGAAGAGACGTACACGATGCGCCGCATGGGATAGTTGACCAGGCTGTGGTGCGCGATGGCCTGCATCAGGTGGGTCTTGCCCAGGCCCACGCCGCCGTAGATGAACAGCGGGTTGTACGCCTCCGCCGGCGCTTCCGCCACCGCCAGGCACGCCGCGTGGGCGAAGCGGTTGCTGGGCCCCACGACGAACGTCTCGAACGTATACCGGGGGTTCAGCACCAGCGGCTGCGGATCGTTCAGCACCGCGGCGGCCCGCGCGGCGGCCGGGTTTGGGGCCTGTGGCGCCGGCACGGCGGGTGAAGGCGCCGCGGGTGCGCCCGCGGGAGACGCCTCTCGCGGGGCCGGAACCGGGGCCGCGTCGGGCAGCACGAAGCGGACGTCTCGCATACGCCCGGACAACTGTTCCAGCGTGCTGCGGAGGGCCGCGCCGTAGCGCATGCTCACCCAGTCGCGGGTAAATTTGTTCGGCACTTGGACGATGAGGCAGTCGTCGTCGACGGAGACGGGCCGCGCTTCCTTCATCCACGCGGCGAGACTGTCGTCATTGGAATCTCTGACGAGTTTTCGGACCGCCTCGGACCACAGGGGTGTCAACTGCTCGATCATGGGGTGTGCAGGCACAACACAGCAGGGGCCTGCGCTGCCTCCTTCGCGCGCGGGTTGGTCGTCGGGTCGTGTAGGAACCTTCTATTCTGGGCTTTCGGCGGCAACTCCTGCCGGTCTCAAACCGGCCTCCATCCACCGCTTTCCACAGGTTGTCCACAGGCGTACACGGCATGGTTGACCGATTTTCGGCCTTGAGCCCCCTTTAGCTGGGCTTTCGCTATTCCACAGGTTGTCCACACGGTGGAAAACCTGCTTCTAGCTGGCGCGCGTCGATTTCTGGCACCTGCCGCGGGCCCTTGGAAGCGCCTGTAGCTGGGCTTTTGCGCCCGCGCGCCCATGAGAAGGGCGATTTTCCCGACCGCGACAAGACTGTGTGGGAAACCCGCGGACCGTTATCCACATAATTATCCACAGAGAACGCGGCAAAATTATTTTTGCCCGTCCGGGAAAATCGCGCTGCGTGAAGGTGCGGCGCTTGACGCTCGATCCCGGCGTGGTCTATAATCGATCCAGTTTTCAGGAAGGGTGAACGACGTGAAACGCACCTATCAACCGAACCGCCGCAAGCGCCGCCGGGTGCACGGCTTTTTGCGTAGAATGTCCACGCCGGGAGGCCGGCGGGTGCTGAAGCGTCGACGGGCGAAGGGGCGGCATCGCCTGGCGGTGTAAAGCCGTTGGAGCGGATGAAGCGGGCGCACGACTTCCAGCAGTGCTATCGGCATGGAAGCGTGCGCAGGAACCGTCTGGCGGTGTTGCATGCCATGAAGTCACCCGACGGCGTGACGCGTGTCGGCTTTTCGGTCAGCAAAAAGCTGGGCAAAGCCGTGACCCGCAACCGGGTCAAGCGCTGGCTGCGTGAAAGCATGCGGTATTATGCGCCTCAACTGGTCCCGGGAGTTCACCTGGTGGTGTCCGCCCGGGCAGCCGCGCGAGAGGCCGATTTTCACGCGGTGAAAGCCGCGGTCGGCGACCTGCTGTCCCGGGCCGGCCTGCTGCAGCCGCAGCCGTCGGCCGCCGAAGAAGGAGCCCGCTGAGCCGTGATTCGCAAGCTGCTGATCGGGCTGATCAGGCTGTACCAGAAAGCGATTTCTCCTTTGTTTCCGCCGAGCTGCCGGTTTTACCCCACCTGCTCCACCTACGCCGTGCAGGCGCTGGAGCGGCACGGGGTCGTGCGCGGGGGCTGGATGGCCGTGCGGCGCATCAGCAAATGCCACCCGTGGCATCCGGGCGGCTACGATCCGGTGGAGTAAACGCTTTTCAGATACGGGGGCGGCTGATGATTGTTTGATTTCCTGAAAGATATGTTCGGACAGATTCTCCTGTTTTTCTCCCAAATCAGCGGCAGCCTGGGCATGGGCATCATTTTGCTGACCATCGCCATCCGGCTGGCCCTCTACCCGCTGACTTTGAGCCAGTCCAGGTCGCTGGCCGCCATGCGCGAGCTGCAGCCCAAGCTGCAGGAGCTGCAGAAGAAGTACAAGAACAAGCCGGAAGAGTATCAGCGCAAGATGCTGGAGCTGTATCAGGAGCACAAAGTCAACCCCTTGGGCGGGTGCTTGCCCATCCTGGTCCAGCTTCCGTTCTTGTGGGCGCTGTTTTACGTCCTGCGGGACCTGCCCAACCTGGTGGGCGAGGAGGAGACGACGTTTCTCATTTGGAACCTGTCCGTCTCCGCCGCCGAAGCGGGCATGAGTTTCGCGTATCTGATTCTGCCGCTTCTGTCGGGGCTCACGACGTACTTCCAGATGTCGCTGACGTCGACCTCGGACCCGAGCCAGCGCATGATGATGATGATCATGCCGATTTTCCTGACGTACATCAGCACCCAGTTTCCGTCCGGGCTCGTGCTGTACTGGGTCGTCACCAACGTGTTCTCCATCGCGCAGCAATACGCGATCAACCGGCAACTGGCGGCTGCGAAGAAAGGAGAAGGAGCGGGCTGATGCGGGTCGTTGAGAAAGTCGGCCGCACGGTGGATGAAGCCATTCAGGAAGCCCTCAAGCAGCTCGGCGCGACGCGTCAGGACGTCGAAATCGAGGTGCTGGAAGAAGGCAGCAAAGGCCTGTTCGGGCTTTTGGGCGCGAGAAGGGCCCGGGTCCGGGTGGAGCTGAAGCCGGGAGTGCAGCCGGCTCCGGCGGCGGAACCGCCGGAGACGGAGGACAGCGAAACCCGGGCTGCGCTGGAAGCCGGGGAGGACGCGGGCGCCGGCGCGCCCGACGCGCCGGAGGCGGCGGAAACGCTGGCGCCCCCCGACGCGGCGCCGGCCAAGCGCTTGTCCGCGGAGGAGAAGGCCGTGGTGGAGCGCAAGCTGGCCGCGGCGGAGGAGTTTCTCACCGGGGTGCTGAAGCGCATGGGCGTGGAGGCGGCGCTGGAGACGCGCATGGACGAAGACGACATCGTTGTCATCAACATGGCCGGCGACGATTTGGGCCTCGTCATCGGCCGCCGCGGGCAGACGCTGGACGCGCTGCAGTTTTTGGTCAATCAAGTGGCCAACAAGGCGGGCGGCCACCGCGTGCGCATCGTGCTGGACGCGGAAGGCTACCGGGAGCGCCGGGCCGAGGCGCTGGCGGCGCTGGCCCGCCGCATGGCCGGCAAGGCCCGCCGCGAGCGGCGCAAGGTGACGCTGGAGCCCATGAACGCGCTGGAGCGGCGCATCGTTCACCTGGCGCTGGCCGATATGCCCGGCGTGGAGACGTACAGCGAAGGAGAGGATCCGGACCGGCGGGTCGTCATCGTGCCGCGGGACGCGTAGCGCCCGCGGCGCCGCCGGCGGCTAAGGCGGGCCCGGGGAGGGCCCCGGGGCTGGACGGCCTTGGAAAGACGTTGACAACGGGCGCGGGACCGCAAGGTGCCGCGCTTTTTTGTACCCGGACCGAGAGGGGAAAAGCCATGCTGGAGGGACTGCAGCAGTACGCCGCGCAAATCGGGGTGCCGCTGTCGGACGAGCAGGCGCAGGCCATGCGGACGTACTGGGCCGCGGTGCTGGAGACCAACCGTCACACGAATCTAACCCGCATTACCGACGACAAGGAAGCGACGCTCAAACATTTCATCGATTCGCTGAGCGTGCTGCCTACGGGCGTGTTCGGGCCCGGGGCGCGGGTGGCCGACGTGGGCACCGGCGCGGGCTTCCCGGGGGTGCCGCTGAAAATCGCCCGTCCCGACCTGCAGCTGGTGCTCATCGACTCGACGCTGAAACGAGTGCGGTTTTTGCGCTCGGTCATCCGCCTTCTGGGCTGGGACGACGTGGAGGCGGTGCACGCGCGGGCCGAGGCGCTGGCGGCCGATCCGAAGTGGGCGGGCACGTTCGACCTGGTGGTCGCGCGGGCGGTGGCCAAGCTGGACGCGCTGGCGAACTGGTGTTTGCCCTTGCTGCGGCCGGGCGGGCGGCTGGTGGCCATGAAAGGGCCCGACGTGGCCGAGGAGCTGAAGGAGGCCGCGGGGGCGCTGGCCGCGGGCGGCGGGCGGCTGGTGAAGGTGGAGCGGCTGGCTTTGCCCGAAGGCGCGGGCCGGCGGTCCATCGTCATCGTGGAGCGCACCGGGGCCGGGTGACGTGCCGTCAAGGCAGGAGCCTTTGGCGCGGCCCTCGAAGAGAAAGAACACTTGCCCACAAGGAAGCGGGGAAGGTTCATTGCGTTTAGGCGGATTGCTCAGGCGCCGGGCCGCGGGCCTGGAAGGCGAGCCGAAGGACGAGAAGCCCGCGCCGCCCGAGGCGGCTGCGGCGGCGGCCGGCGGCGAAGATCAAATCCGGCGCATCGCCATCGACGCCATCGCGCCGTCGCCCTATCAGCCCCGGATGCGGGTGGACGAAGGGGCGCTGCAGGAGCTGGCGGCTTCCATTAAGGAGAGCGGCCTGCTGCAGCCCATCGTCGTGCGGCCGCGGGGCGAAGGATTTGAGCTGGTCACCGGCGAGCGGCGCTGGCGGGCCGGCCGTCTTTTGGGATGGACCGACATTCCGGCCATCGTGCGGGAGCTGACCGACGAGGAAGCCGCCGCGCTGGCTATGATCGAGAACCTGCAGCGCGAAGACTTGAGCGCGGTGGAAGAAGCCGAAGGCTACCGCAAGCTGCTGGAGCGGTTCAACTGGACCCAGGGCGAGCTGGCCCGGCGGGTGGGCAAGAGCCAAAGCACCATCGCCAACAAGCTACGCCTGCTGCGCCTGCCCGAGCCGGTGCAGGAGCGGGTGGTGCGGCAGGCCCTGACGGAGCGTCACGCGCGGGCCCTGCTGCGCCTGGAGGACCCAGAGCTGCAGGTGAAACTGGCCGAGGAGGCCGAGGCGCGGGGCTGGACGGTGCAGGAGCTGGAGCGGCGGGTGGAGCGGCACTTGCCCGGCAGCGGCGACGAAGAGCGGCCGGCCCGGCCGAGCCGCCGCGTCGTGCGGGTGTTCAAGGACATGCGCCTTTTTCGCAACAGCATCCTGTCGGTCGTCAAGGACATGGAGCGGACGGGCCTTAAAGTCGAGGTGGAAGAGGCGGTGGATTCGGATGCCTCCGCCGACAGCTGGGAGATTCGGCTGACCGTGCGCCGTGTGAAGGAGTAGGAGTGGGTTCCATGGCACGGGTCATCGCGATCGTGAATCAAAAGGGCGGCGTGGGGAAGAGCACCACCGCGGTGAACTTGGCCGCGTATTTGGCCGTCGACGGCGCGCGGGTTCTCCTGATTGACCTCGATCCCCAGGGCAACGCGACCAGCGGCGTGGGCGTGGACAAGGCGGCGCTGGACCAGTGCATGTACGACGTGCTGGTGCACGAGGTGCCGCTGGCCGAAGTGTGCCAGGGGACGGAGATCAAGACGCTCTCCGTCGCGCCGGCCACCATCGAGCTGGCCGGGGCCGAGATCGAGCTGGTGACGGCCATGTCCCGGGAGTTCCGCCTGCGCCGCATGCTGGAGCCCGCGCGGGACGCGTACGATTACGTCATTATCGATTCGCCGCCGTCCTTGGGCCTTTTGACGCTCAACAGCCTGACGGCCGCGGATTCGGCGCTGGTGCCCATCCAGTGCGAGTATTACGCGCTGGAGGGGCTGAGCCAGCTGGTGCGCACGCTGAAGCTGGTGCGCGACCACCTGAATCCGGACCTGCGGGTCGAAGGGGTCCTCATGACCATGTACGACGCCCGCACCAATCTGGGGCAGCAAGTCATCGAAGACGTGCGGGCCTTTTTCTCTTCGGCCGAAGCGCGGCGCTACATTCCGGAGGAGGTGCGGGTGTTTTCCGCGATCATTCCGAGGAACGTGCGCCTGAGCGAGGCGCCCAGTTTCGGCCAGCCCATCGTCTTGTACGACCCGCGCTCGCGGGGGGCGCAGGCCTATGAGGAGCTGGCCCGGGAGGTGAAGGCGGGATGAGCCGTCGCAGGCGGGGGCTGGGCCGCGGCCTGGGCTCGCTGCTGCCGGTGGACGCGGAAGCGACGCTGGACGCCCGGCTGGTGCCCGTCGATCAAATCGACCCCAACCCGTACCAGCCCCGCCGGGAGATGGATCCCAAGGCCCTGGCGGAGCTGGCCGAGTCCATCCGCACCCACGGGGTGCTGGAGCCCATCATCGTGCGGCCCGTGGACAGCCGTTACGAGCTGGTGGTGGGCGAGCGCCGCTGGCGGGCCGCGCAGCAGGCGGGCCTGACGGAAATTCCGTCGGTGGTGCGCACCATGACGGACCAGGAGGCGGCCGTCGTCGCGCTGGTGGAGAACTTGCAGCGCGAAGACCTGAACCCCATCGAAGAGGCCAAAGCCTTCAAACGACTGCTGGAACTGAACATGACCCAGGAGGAAGTGGCCGCGCAAGTGGGGCGCAGCCGATCGGCGGTGGCCAACAGCCTGCGGCTGCTGACACTGCCGGAAAGCGTGCAGGCGCTGATCAGCAGCGGCGAGCTCAGTGTGGGCCATGCCAAGGTACTCTTGGGCGTCACCAACCCGGTGCAGCGGCAGGCGGTGCTGCAGCGGGTGCTGTCGGAACAGCTGACGGTGCGGCAAACCGAAGAGCTGGTACGCGGCCTGGCGGCGGGCCCCGACAAGCCGCCCCGGCGGCGGGTGGCCGCGTCGGGCCGGGCGCCGCGGGATCCCGTCTGGCTGGATTTTGAGGAGCGGCTGTCCGAGGCGCTGGGGACGAAAGTGAAGGTACAGCCGCAGGGCAAGGGCGGGCGCATCGTCATTGAGTTTTACGACCAAGAGGATATCGGGCGCTTGTTGGAGTTGATTGTTCCACGTGGAACATAACGGGAGGGGACGCCGTGTCCACCGAACCGAAAGACCAAGCAACCCTCCTGACCGACTGGACCGCCCTGGAGCCCGGCCGGTCGGTGACTCTGCGAGCCCATTCGTCGCTTCATAAAGGCGACTACGAGTGTGCGGTGCTGGATCGCACCGCCGACCGCCTGCGTGTGTCCATGCCCATGGAAAACGGCAAGCTGGTGCTGGTGCCCGTGGGCACCATCGTGTCGGTGGAAGGGCGCACGCCGGCGGGCATCGTTTCCGTGCGGGCGCAGGTGGTGGACCGCCGCAGCGGCCGGGAGCGGAGCCTGCTGCTGGGGCCTGAGCCCAAGCCCCCCGAATACTTGCAGGCCCGCAGCGGTCCGGCCCTGTGCCGCACCATCGCGGTGACCAGCGGCAAAGGGGGCGTGGGCAAGACGGCCTTGGCCGTCAACCTGGGCGTGGCGCTGGCGGCCCTGGGGCGGCGGGTGTGCGTCGTCGACGCGGACCTGGGTACGGCCAACGTGGACGTGCTGCTGAACATGACGCCGCGCTGGAACTTGTCCCACGTCATCAGCGGGGAGAAGAACATTTTCGACGTGCTGGTCCAAGGCCCCCGCGGCTTGGTGGTGCTGCCGGGCGGCTCGGGCCTGCAGGAGCTGACGGCGCTGGACGATCGCCGCTTCGGCAAGCTTCTGGCCCAGTTTCACCAGCTGGAGCGGTTCGTGGACGTCATGCTGCTGGACACCGGCAGCGGTCTGGCCAAGTCGGTGACCAACTTCGTCCACGCGGCCGATGAAACGATTTTGGTGACGACGCCCGAGCCCCACGCGATTACCGACGCGTACGCCCTGATCAAGGTCGCGTCGCAGCGGCCCGGGCCGCTGCGGCTGCGTCTGGTGGTCAACCGAGCGCAGGATGAAGGAGAAGCCCGGGACATCGCGAGGAAAATGTCCTTCGCGAGCCGGAAGTTTCTCGACACGGAGCTGGATTATCTGGGCTGGGTGGTGGAGGACGCGGCCGTGGGCCGCGCCATCCGGCGCCAGCAAGATTTGCTGACGGCCGCCCCGAGAAGTCGCGCCGCGGGGTGCGTCCAAGCCATCGCGGCTGCGCTGCACCGGGAGCTGTCCGGGGAGGACGGCGCCGCCTTTGCCGACGCGGAGGCGGAAGTCCGGCCGTCTTTTCTGCACAGGATTCGGCGGCTGTTCGCCCGCTGACGTTGGAGGAGGTTCGTCGCGTGCCGCTCCCAAAACGCCGTACTCGTCGTCCCCGCCGCCAAGGCTATGACGTGCTCGTTGCGGCCCGGGGCGGCGGACCCGTGCAGCGCTGGGCCGTGCCGCAGTGGCTGCTGACGGCCGCGGCGGCGCTGCTGGCCGCCAACGTGTTTTTCATTGTGGGCCTTTTGTCCCTCAGCGGGGCGCGGGGAATGGAGCTGGCCTTGCACAAAGCCCAGCTGCAGTCCCTGGCCCAGCGGCACCAGGCCTTGCTGGAGGCCGCCGCGGAGCAAGAGGCGCAGCTGGTCGCACTGGCGCTGGAGGCGGAGCGCCTGGCCCAGCGGGTGCAGGAGCTGGAAAGCCTGGGCGAGGAGATTTGGCGGCTGCTGGGATACGAAGGCCCGCCCGGCGGCGTCTCCACGACGGATTTGGGCCGGGGCGGTCCCGACGACGCCTTTGACGGCGACGTGGTCAGCGCGGCGCTGGCCACGGTCCACACTTTGGCCCGGGAGTTGCCGGCGCGGTTCCAGGAACTGGAAACACTGCGGGAGACCGTGCTGGCCTACAACCACCGCATGGCCCACACCCCCTCCATCTGGCCGGCGTCGGGGCGGGTGTCGTCGGAATACGGCATGCGGCGCCACCCGATTTCCGGACAGGTGCAGCTGCACCAAGGCATCGACATCGCCGCGCCCACGGGGACGCCCGTGCACGCCACCGCGGCGGGCCGGGTGGTCTTCGCGGGCAGCCGCGGCGGCTACGGACTCACGGTCGTCATCGACCACGGCTACGGGCTGCAGACGCTGTACGCCCACAATTCCCGCTTGTACGTGGCCGAAGGCGACGTGGTGGAACGGGGCGACGTCATCGCGGCGGTGGGCAGCACCGGCCTCAGCACGGGCCCGCACGTGCACTACGAAGTGCACCGGAACGGTGAAGCCGTCAACCCGCGGGCGTACCTGCCGACGCGCAATCCTTGACGGCAGACATTACGCCGAGTTCATCGGCGCTAGCAGCACTGGAGGTACTCATGCTCGGTCGCAGGCAGCAAAGCAACGGCTCGGGGGGCCGGACGATGGAGACGTACATCGGACCGGATACGAAGCTGGAAGGGACGGTGGCCGCCGCGGGCTCGCTGCGCATCGACGGCCACGTGGACGGGGAAATTCAGGCCGAGGGCGACGTCGTGGTGGGCGAGTCGGGCCGGGTGCGGGCCGGCATCACCGCGGCCAACGTCATCATCGCCGGCGAAGTGACCGGCCGGGTCCAGGCGTCGGGCCGCCTGGAGCTCATGGCCACGGGAAGACTGTACGGCGACGCGGTCATGCAGACGCTCATCGTCGAGCAGGGAGGCGTGCTGGAAGGCACGTGCCGGATGGACCGGGAGGAGCAGCCGCGGCCCGCGGAAGTGCTCAACGGGGCTCAGGGCGGCTGACCGCCGCTTCCCGGGCGGCCCGCCAGTGCGCGAAGCCCAGGGTCAGGCCGTCCGCGATGACCCGGGCCATGCGCATGACCAGGCTGAGCCGAGTGTTTTGCAGCACGAAATACTCCATGAAGCCGCCCACGTTGACGATGCCAACGACATGAAACCGGCCCACGGGCGGCAAGTGCTTGTTGACGCCGGTGCCGGGGTAGAGCGGACCCGGCTTGACGGAGATGCAGCCGACGCTTTCGCTCTTGCCCAGGCACGCGTCTACGGCGATGACGGTGCCCGGCGGAGCCGACGGGTTGTCGTACAGCTCCCGCAGCACTTCGTGCAAGTTGGCGGCATGGACGGGTTCATCCAGCGTTCCCAGCACCCGTACGTCTTTGCCGGCTCGCTTGGCCAGCCGGGCGCCCACCAGCGGGCCCAGCGCGTCGCCGGTGGAACGATCGGTGCCGATGCAGACCACGGTGATCCGGGCGTCGCCGCCGGCCGAGGCCAAATGCTCGGCCACGGCCCAGGACAACGACCGGGCGGCCCAGCGGTCGTCCACGTGCACGCGGTGCAGGGACGGCGCGGGGCGGCGCGTTTTCTCCAGCGCTTGCGACAGCCGCTGCCACACTGAGCGTCACTCCGTTTCCGCCGGCGTCCTTTCCGGGCCGCGCGGGCAGAAACAGTATATGAAGGCGGCGGCGGGCCTATACGGGAGGCGCGTCCCTTTCGGGCCGGCGGCAGGAACTCGTGCCGGCGCACGGAAGCATTTCCCGTTCCGGCGATTATTGCCCGGGAAATACCGGCCGCCGTCCGTTGCGGGCGCTTTCAGGGAATGTTCACCACGAGGGGGATTCCGCCATGAGCTCTGACCTCGATGCTCACCAGCCCGAGGCGAAACAGCGGGCCAGCCGGCTGTTAGCCGAAGGGGAGCGTCTGCTGGACACGGGCCGTTTCGAAGAGGCCAAGGAGCTGCTGCTGGAGTGCGTGCGGCTGGAGCCCGCCTCGGCCGTCTTCCACAACAAGCTGGGCGTTTGCTACGCGCGGCTGGGGATGCGGGAGGACGCGCGCGCGGCTTTTCAGCAGGCGCTGTCCCTCGACCCGACCTACGCGCCGGCCCACACCAACATGGGCAGCCTGCACCTGGAGGCCGGGCGGCTGGACGACGCGATGGCCGCCTATTTGCAGGCGCTGCGGCACGATCCGGACTACTACATTGCCCACCACAACCTGGGCGTCTTGTACCGGCGCCAGGGAAAGATCAGCGAGGCCGTCAGCCACTGGAAGCGGGCCAACCGGCTGGAGAAGCTGCACATGCGGGACCAGGTGCGCCGCGGGCGGGCCGGCGCGCCGTCGTACGCGACGTGGATTTGGATCGCGCTGGCAGCCGTCGTCGTCTTCTTGCTGTTGCGCTGAAGGCCGCGGGGGCGGCGCGGTTTCCTTTTCCTCCGCCCTTGGGTATAATTTCCGTTGGGTAACA
>QGSR01000114.1 GCA_003387805.1 Bacillota bacterium
GGCGTGGGGTTCCCGCCGGGCGCGCCAAAAAAAAACCCCTTGGGAAGCGCATTTCCCAAGGGGATGGTCGCGTCCGGCAGCGGCACGGTGCCGCGGCGGGCTTAAGCCAGGCCCTGCTCCAGCAGGTACTTCTCTGCGTCCAGCGCCGCCATCGCGCCCGTGCCCGCCGCCGTGATGGCCTGGCGGTACACCGAATCCTGCACGTCGCCCGCGGCGAACACGCCGGGGACGCTGGTTTGCGTGCCGTTGCGGGTGATGATATAGCCTTGCTCGTCCATCTCCACCTGGCCCTCGAGGAACTTGGTATTGGGCGTGTGGCCGATGGCGACGAATACGCCGTCGGTGCGGAACTCCCGGGTGGAGCCGTCCTTCACGTCGCGCAGGGTCACGCCGGTCACGACGCCGTTGTCGCTGTTGATGCGGTCCACCACGGTGTTCCAGATGAACTCGATCTTCGGGTTGCTCTTGGCTCGCTCTTGCATAATCTTGCTGGCCCGCAGCTCGTCGCGGCGGTGGACGATGGTGACCTTGCTGGCGAACTTGGTCAGGAAGATGGCTTCCTCCATGGCCGAGTCGCCGCCGCCCACCACGATGACCTCACGATCGCGGAAGAAGAAGCCATCGCACGTGGCGCACGAGGACACGCCGCGGCCGACCAGTTCCTTCTCGCCGGGCACGCCCAGCCATTTGGCCGACGCGCCGGTGGCGATAATCAGCGCGTGGGCCTGGTACGTGTCCGCCAGCGACTTCACCGTGAACGGCCGCTGGCTGAGATCGACGGCGTCGGCCCGCCGCGTGACGAACCGGGCGCCGAAACGAGCGGCCTGTTCCTTCATCTTTTGCATGAGTTCCGGACCCATGATGCCTTCCGGGAATCCCGGGAAGTTTTCCACCATGGTGGTCAGCGTCAGCTGGCCGCCGGGTTCATCGCCTTCCAGGACGAGCGGATTGAGATCGGCCCGGGCGGCATACAGTGCGGCGGTATAGCCCGCCGGCCCGGCGCCGAGAATGATAACCTTTTCCAAAGCCTTTGGTCCCCCTTCGACTTGTACTGCACGCTTTCACGGAACACGGACGGGCCGGCGTCCACGCCTGCGGAGCTGCCGCGCCGCGAAGCCTGGGAACTGCGGCGCTGCGGACCCGCCGAGCCGCGATGCTGCGGAGCTGCGGCACTGCGGCGCTGCGGTACCGCGGAGCTCCCGTCGGCGAGGCGGGCGTCGCGGGCACCGGGGAGGCCTGTGTGGCCACGCCTGCGCCGACGGTGAAGCGGACGCCGGCGGCGGCCGCCGCGCCCCGGGGTGACGCCGTCGACGCCGTCAGCGGCATCGTCGGCCGAGCGCTATGATATCACGTATCGTCAGACGGCGGCAGTGACTTCCGTCACCGTGGCCCGGCTGCGGGGCCGTCCGTCGGCCCACTCCCGGGCCACGGGGGTGTCCGGGATGAACACGGCCTTCAGGCACCCGGACTTCTTCTTGGCCATGGCCGTCGCCAGGCCCTCCCGGTAATCCCGCAGGGGGAAGCGGTGGGTCACCATGCCCGACAAGTCCACCTTGCCCTGGGCCATCAAGTCCATCGCGTACTGCATGGCCGGGATGCGTCCCCGGGGCGTATCCACCGGCGCCGAGGCGAACACGCCCTGCACGTGCAGCTCCTTTTGCCAGATGAAGCTCCAGTCGATGCCCCGCGGCAGCGCGGCCAGGCCCAGCAGGATGACCCTGCCGCCGGGCGCGGCGAAGCGCAGCGCGTCGTTGAGGGCTTTCGGGCTGCCCGCGCTCTCGAACACCACGTCGGCGCCGCCCACCAGCACGGGCGGCCCGATGACGGGCTTCAGCAGCTTGGCGCCCAAAGCCTCGGCCACCGTCTCGTAGAGGCGGCCGCCCCGGGGCATGAGCACTTCGTCGGCGCCGTACTCTCGCGCCTTCTCCGCCTGGAAGCGGTGCCGCACCAGCGCGACCACCCGGGCGTCGGGCGCCATAATCTTCAGCGCGACGATGACCGACAGCCCGATGACGCCGCCGCCGATGACCAGGGCCGTGCCGCCGCCCGGCGGCCCCGCCAGCTGCACCGCGTGCAGCGCGCAGCCGAAGGGCTCGGTCATGAGCGCGTTTTCATTGCTGACGTGGTCGGGCACGGGAATGATCTGCGTGCGGTGCGCCACGTAGGTCGCGCCCCAGCTGCCGCCGGTGTCCCGGCAGTGGCCCAGGAGCAGGCCCGGGGCGATGCTGCCGGCGGTGAAGCGCAGGCAGCGGTTGGGCCGGCCGGCGCGACACGCCTTGCACGGCGTGCCGAAACCCCGCACCGCGCAAGGCAGCAGCGGATCGGCCACCACCCGCTGGCCCGGCCGGATGTCGCCCGCCGTCTCGCCCGCTTCGCGCACGATGCCGACGTTTTCATGGCCGATGACGAAGGGGAAGCTGGCCAAAGGCGACAGCGACGGGCTGTCCTCCAGCGTAATGAGGCTCAGGTCGCTGCCGCAGATGCCGCCCATGATGGTGTCGATTTTGACCCAGTCCGAATCCGGCAGTTCCGGTTCGGGCACGTCCCCGTAGGCCAAAAGGCCCAGCGCGCCGGTGAACGCGGCCGGACGGACCGCGCCGGCCGCCTTCGCCAGCACGTATTTCACCGGGTTGAACACAAATTGCAACGCTTCCATGAAACCCACCCGCGCCGCCGTCAGGTCATGGGCACCTGGGGGATGATCCGCCCTTCGATGCGGTCGAAGATGTCGTCCAGGCTGCGCCCCGTAATGGTCAGCCCGTGGTTGCGCAAACCGACCACCGCCCGCGACGGATCCGGCGCCTGCCGCACTTTCTCCGCCACCGCGTGGGCCAGCTCGTACGTGCCGCACGGGTAGTTGATGTCCGTCGACGGAATGTCGTCCATCCACGCGTGCACGTGCACGATGGCGCCCACCGTGGGGTGTTCGCGGTAAATCATCCAGTGTTCGATGGCGTCCACCGACACCCGGTTGGGCTTGACGTCCGGCGGAACGCTGAGGATCATGGCGCCCCGCGCCTCGTCGTAGTCTTTCACCAGGAGCATGTCCCGGCCGATGACTTTCATGTCGGCCTTGTTGACGCCGCTGCCGCTCATCCAGAACGTCTTCTCGTCCCGGCGCACGCTCAGGTTGCCGTAGCTGAGGCCGCCCAGCGAGTAGAGGCGCTGCACGTGGCGCCATTCTTCGGGCGAAAGCAGCTCCTGAATCGGAAACGGCGCCGGCAGCAGGTTCAGCGCGTCCAGGCGCTTGCCCGCCTCGGCCAGCTGCCGGGTGAATTCATCGCCCTGCCACAGCTCTTCGGGCAGGTCCGGCTCGAAAATGTTGTTGATGACCAGCCGGCTGCACGCCAGGGGCGCCACCCGGCTGTACAGGGCGTCGTAATAGGCGTCGGAGTCCAGGTCCGTGTCGATGGAATACGCCCCCTGCTCCAGCGTCACGAAATGGGTTTCCACCCGCGTGCCGTCGTTGACGATGTACAGGAGCAGGTTGCTGAGGCTGCGGATGAGGATGGGGTAGCCCGCGGCCAGCACGTCATCGGGCCGCTCGGACACCTCCGTCACGCCCAGGACGAACACGGCCTGGCTGCGCCGGCGAAACGAACGGGGTTTGGCGGCGTCCACCACGTGCATGACGAAACCGACGCCTTCTTCCGCACCGGCGCGGAACTGGTGGCCGTGCTTCTCCAGCTTGCGCCGCAAGCCGTCCAGGATGCGGCGCATCGCCTCGCTGGGAGGCTGCTGTCCCGCCAAGGTAAAGGCCAACGCCGGCGAACCCGACGGGCCGTACCCGGCCAATGCCGCTGCTTCGGCCATCCACGTTCAACCTCCTGTCGCGTTGCCTTGTCCATGAGTCCTGTTAGTTTGCGCGTTCTTCCACGTTTTCCATACACTTTCCTTCCCGGCTCCTTGGGCCCCTGCGCGACAAAGCCCCGGACCGGGGCGCTTGCGCCTCGGTACCGGGGCCGAATCATTCCCTGTTCACTGCGTCGCCCGCAGGACGGGCCGCGGCTCAGTGCTCGTGGTGGTCGTCGTGATGCTCGTCGTGGCCGGCTGCGTCGTGGTGGTGGTCATGGTGGTCATGGTGGTCATGATCGTCCATGCCAACGCCGACGGTGACCGGCACGTGGATGACGTGCTCCTGTCCGTCCTCGGTGTAGAGGGTCAGCGAGAACGAGTCGCCTTCCTCCAGGTCGCGGGTCAGCCCGATGAGCATAATGTGCAGGCCGCCCGGCCGCAGCTCGACGCGGCCGCCCGCGGGCACCACCAGCTGCGGAATTTGCTGCATCCGCATCACCTGCTGGAAGCGGCCGTCCTCCATGTACACTTCAATGGTGGTCTCGTGAATTTCCACCAGCTCGGCCACGTCGGCCGCCGCCGCGACGAAGACGGCGTCGCGGCCGCCTTCATTCGCAATGTGCATGTAGACGGCGCTGGTGTGGCCCTCGCTGGCGGCGCGGGCCCAGACGCCTTCGAAGCTCAGCCCGGGCTCCGCCCGGACCGCCGACGGCACGGCCGCCAAAGCGATGACCGCCGTCAGAGCCAGGACCAGCACCATCGGTCGCGACAATTTCGTCAACGCAAGCAACCTCCTTTGACTCTCATCCGGCAGGGCCGGGGAGCGCCCGCCGGGCCGCGGACGGCGCCGGCGGGCCGTCGTCGTACGGTCACCCGGTTACAGCAAGTTGCGCAAGTCCGCCGCGATCTGCGGCGGCTCCAGGCCAAAGGGCAGCACCAAGCGCAAGTTGCCGTCCTGATCGATGACGTACGTGAAAGCGGTGTGCTCGACCCAGTAGCCCACGGGCGAGGTTTCGGCCTCCACCTTTTCGTAGTAGACGCCGTATTCGCGGGCGATTTCCGCGATCTGCTCCGGCGTGCCCGTCAGGCCGTAAAACGTGGAGTCGAAGCGGCTCACGTAGCGCTCCAGATGCTCCGGCGTGTCGTACTCCGGGTCCACCGACACGAACACGAACTTGACGTTTTCCGCCAGCGGCCCCAGCTCCCGCTTCACCTGGGTGTAGTACACCAGCGTGGCCGGGCAGACGTCGGGGCAGTTGGTGTAGCCGAAGAAGACCACCACCAGGTCGCCCCGGTGGTCCGCCAGGCTGAACTCGTTGTAGTACTGGTCGATGAGCTCGATGGCCGGCGCCTCATGGGGCGGGTCGAGGAAAAAGCCGTTCCACGGCAGGTCGGCCAGGGAAACGGCGCTTTCCTGCTGCATCTTGTTGATGGTATAGAATCCCCAGGCCGCATAGGCGCCCGACATAATGAGCACCACGACCAGCAGGATGATAATCCGCCGCGGACCGCCTCGCCGCGCAGTCTTGCTCACAGTGCTCGCCTCCAACAATTTCTTCCCGAGCGGCTGGGCCGGAGGCCGCGCCCCCGACCGTTAAGCAGCGAAATCTCCTACTCATTCTCCTACATCCGTACCGCGGAGGCAAGGTAGGTTTGTCCCGGCCCGGCTGACGGATGTCCCGCCGGCGCCGCCACGGACCGGCGCCCGCGCCGGCGCCGCGCAAGGAGACCCGCCGTCCGCCGCAGAATAGCGAAAGCGGCGCCCCGGCCTGACGCCCGGCGGCGCCCCGCCGACAGGACGAACCATCGCAAAGGAGTGTTTGCTTTGTCCTCACCGACCACCGAGGTCATCGTTCGCCACGAAGGCGGCCTGGCCTTCGCCGCCAAAGGCCCCTCGGGCCACGAAATCCGCATGGACGCGGCGCCGGACGTGGGCGGCGGCGACAGCGCGGCCCGTCCCATGGAAATGCTGCTGGCGGCCCTGGGCGGCTGCAGCGGCATCGACGTGGCCATCATTCTGAACAAGATGCGCGTCGACTACGAGGGCTTCGAGATGCGCATCCACGGCCGGCGGGCCGAGGAGCACCCGAAAATTTACACGTCCATCGACGTGGAGTACGTGTTTCGGGGCAAAGACTTGGCCGCCCAGCGGGACAAACTGGAAAAAGCGGCCCGGCTTTCGTTTGAAAAGTACTGCTCCGTCGCGGGGATGCTCAACAAAGCGGCGGAAATGACCTATCGCGTCACCATCGAGGAGTAGCCGCGCCGGCGGCGGCGCGGCGGTTTTGCCGAACCGTCGCGCCGCCGGCGCCGGTGCTGCAGCCTTGGTCAGCGGCGGGCTTACCCGCTCCTTTGCACCCCGTTGATCAGCACCTTAGCCCCCTCCTGCTGCATCCTCGCCTCGGCCGCCTCCCACAGCTCCTTCAAAATGCCCTGCTCCGGATTTTGCGGGTCGACGTTGTTGGCCAGAAAATCGCCGATGACTTCGGCCTTGTCCGCGATCTCGTCCTTGCTCATGCCCATGCCG
>QGSR01000115.1 GCA_003387805.1 Bacillota bacterium
ATCCAGGTGATCTTGGACCGGTAGGTGAATGTCCATGAGCCGGCGCATGCAGGAGGTAAGGGGCTGGCTCATGGCTTCCCCTTACCTCCTTTTTGCCATCATATTCTTTTTTCTCCCGCTCCTCTGGAGCGTCGTTTTGGTCTTCAGCGACTGGAACCTGATTGCGCCCGACTGGCGGTGGGTGGGCCTGCAGAACTTTCTGGAGGCCCTGCAGAGCCGGCGGGTGCAGCAGGCGTTCTTGTCGTCCTTCCGCTTCATGATCTTCGTAGTGCCTTTGGGCCTCGCGGTCTCGCTGGCCATCGCCCTGCTGGTGAACTCGCTCAAGCGGTTCCAGGGCCTGTTTGCCGTCGGGTTTTTCCTGCCCTATCTGGCCTCGGGCGTGGCCGTCTCCCTGGTGGTCCGGGGCGCGCTCGCCTTCAACAGCCCCGTCGGCCGTTTCTTCCTCAACAACTTCGGCTACGTGCCCGACTGGCTGGGCAACCCCTGGCTGGCCATCCTGATCATCAGCTTGATGATCGTGTGGAAGTTCTCGGGGTATTACGCCCTCATTTTCCTGGCGGGGCTGCAGTCAATCCCGAAGGAACTGTATGAGGCCGCGCAAATCGACGGCGCCAGCTCGTGGCGGACGTTCTGGTCCATCACGCTGCCCATGCTCTACCCGGCCCTCTACTCGGTGCTCATCCTCATGGTCGGGCTCATGTTCGGCATCTTCACCGAGCCGTACGTGCTGACCAAGGGTGGGCCCGATCTGGCCACCCATACCTGGCACTTGGAGATCTACTATCAAGCCTTCTCCGCCCTCCGCTCCGGCTACGCGACGGCCATTTCCACGCTAAACGCGCTGGCCGTGTTCATCACGGTCATGATCGTCCGCCGCATCATGGAGCGGTGGGGCCGGAACCTGGGCTGGGTGGACTAAGGAGGGAACGCCGTGGCACGCTTGCAGGCAATGCTCGGCCGGAAACCCGTCGTCGCCGTGCCGGCGCGGCGAATCGTCTGGCGCCGCTACGCCAAAGAGGGGCTGAAGTACCTGCTGGCCGTGGCGGGGGTGTTGGTCGCCGTCACGCCTTATCTGTACATGGTGCTCCATTCGCTGGCGCCGTGGAACGAAGTGAACCGGCGGTTTATCCCGACGGAGCTCACGCTGCGGTCGTACGAATGGCTCCTGCAGGGCTCGCGGACCGTGGCGCCCAAGCCCTGGCTACGGGCGTTGCTGAACAGCGCCATCGTAACGGCCGGCTCCACGTTCCTCATGGTCGTGTGCGGCCTGGTGGTTGGCTACGCGCTCTCCCGGCTCCGCTTCCGGGGGCAGCAAACCGTCTACAACATCATCCTGTTCCAGATGTTCTACCCGGCCATCGTCCTCCTGGTGCCCACCTTCCTCATCGTGCGGGCGCTGGGGCTCTACGACACCTACTGGGGCATGATCGTGCCCAAAGCGGTGAGCCTGTGGGCCATCTTCATGTTCACGTCGTTCTTTAAGTCCATCCCGCAGGACATCATCGACGCGGCCCGCATCGACGGCCTGTCGGAGCTGGGCATCGTTTTCCGGATCGCTTTGCCCATGTCGATTCCCATCACCACCGTCATCACGCTGTTCCTTTTCATGGAACGGTGGAGCGAGCTGCTCTGGGACCTGATCATCGTCCAGGACGAGAACTTGATGACCCTGAACGTCCTCATCGCCACCATGAGCGGCCCCTACGGCAACTACCCGGGCGGGTTGTATGCAGCCAGCGTGATTCTCACGCTGCCTATCCTGATCCTCTTCCTGATCTTCTCGAAGTACTTCCGGCAAGGGTTCCAGCTGGTGCTCAAGTAAGCCGCAGCCCGGGGAGCGGGTGCGTCCCCGCTCCCCGGGCCGGGTACCGCATACCGAAGCATGCCGGGTCCGCTGGCGCCGCGGCCTGCGTACCCGACGCCCCAGGGGGAGGCGCTGCCGCCGGCGGCGCTGGAATAGCCGGCCAACACGGTCTGCGGCCCCGCACCAAGTTCTTCCCGCTGCCTACCTGGGCCGGTCTAGAACTCCCAGCCTAGCTCCTCGAGCTGACGGCGCAGGGCGGCCCGCTTAGGATGGGGACGCGCCAGGCGCCGGGCTGTGTGCTCACACCAGCCGTAAAGGCGAGGCTCCCCTCCGTCTTCCGGCGCGGCCCGTCGCGCGTAGATCCCGCTGGCCGCCGTGATTTCATCGTACCGCCGCAAACCTTCCTCCAGCTTGTCGTCGCTGTACGTCTCCCGGTGCAACACAACGTCCATGGGCAGCCGAGGCCGGACGTGCGTCGGGCCGGCCGGATAGCCCACAGTCATGGCGAAAAGGGCAAAAGTGCGCGGCGGCAGCCGCAGCAGCTCCGCCACCTCTACGACGGCATCCCGGATGCCGCCGATGTAGCAAATGCCGAGCCCGAGGCTTTCCGCGGCGATGGCCGCGTTTTGCGCCGCCAGCGCCGTGTCGACCACGGCCTGGAGGAACATGTCCATGCCCCGCTCGGCGAATTCGTACCCTTGCCGGCGGCTGACCGCCTCCAGGCGATGCAGGTCCGGGCAAAAGACCAGCACCAGCGGCGCGTCGGCGACGAACCCGTTGTTGCTCAGCTCCGCCAGCCGCTTCTTGCGCTCCGGGTCCTGCACGGCGACGATGCTGTACGCCTGGAAGTGGCGCGACGTCGACGCGCTCTGAGCCGCCGTCACCAGCACCTCCAGCACGCCCTCCGGCAGCGGATCGGGCCGATACGATCGCACCGAGCGGTGACGGCACAAGAGGCGAACCACGTCGTTGAGCAGCGTTTCCGGCACTGGCCGCCCTTCCAGCTCAAAGCGGTCCGGGCCGGCCAGCGCGTCTGTTGCCACGAAAGCCAAGGCCGTCCGTCACTCCCTGCCATGCACATGCTTTCTTGGCGACGCCGACCGGCGGCGTCGCGCGAAATCACTGTCAAAAAGGTTTCACGGCTGCGTCGTCGAGAATCCGTCTCGCTGCGTCCAAAACGTCTTCGGCCCAAGAGGCTACGGGGCCTGCGCCGCACGCGCCGACGCGTCCCCGAGCTTCCCGGATCCGCGCCTGTGTGCTCCGACAGCCCTAGTGACCCTACGGCCGCAGCGACCACGGCTCCACCGTGCCGACGATGGACAACTCCCGGTCGGCCCGCACGGCGGCCAGCACCCCGCCGCTGATTTCCTGGTGCGTCAACCAGCGCGACCGGCCGTGCTCGATGACGAAACCGAGAATGACTTGGCGATACTGGATGCTGGGGTACCGCCCCAGCCACTCCGGCAGCCGTTTCGCCTCGGCGGCGGGATTGGCGACGGCGCTGCCGCGGACGTGAAACAGGCGGCAAGGTGCCCCGCTTTCGCCGATGACTTCCGCGATCTGCCGCAGGGCAGCGGGCGCGGTCGAGTGAATCCAGCAAACCGCGAGAACGATGGGCCCGAACTGGCCGGCGGCTCGCCGCAGGGCCTCTTGCAGCCGCGTGCCGTCGCGGTAGTCAAGAGACAGCGGGTTGATGAGGCCTGGCGCATCTTTCGCCGCCGCGGCCAGCGAGTCGAGGCGGGCGGCGGTCCGGGCGATGACCGAGACGGCGTAGCCCTCTTCCGCCAGCGCCAGCGTGAGTCCCCGCAGCATCCCGGTGCCGCCGACCACCAGCGCGTGCTTCCGCCTTTCCGCCACCTCGCGCAGCCCCCTCCCGGTCGTCGCTCACCGGCGCTCCTCCGCCGGTGGCCCGCGTATGGATGATCTTCCGCGCCCGCACGCGAACGTCCTGGCCGTTCCCTCTTGCGGAAGCGCTGACCGGGTGCTACAGTAACCGTCGGAAACGGAGGCTGACCCACCTGATCGCCCCCTTGACGATTTTCCTCATCACGCTGTTTTTCATCTTGTGGCGGCCGCGCGGCATCAAAGAAATGTGGTTCGCCCTGGCCGGCGCCGTGGTCATGTATGCGCTGAGGTTGGTGGGGCCGGGCGACGTGGCGGATCTGTGGGCGGAGACGGGCACGGT
Organism: Bacillota bacterium; assembly: GCA_003387805.1. GTDB lineage: Bacteria > Bacillota > Limnochordia > Limnochordales > ZCTH02-B6 > CALJUZ01. The sequence continues at coordinate 3,990 of QGSR01000115.1, forward strand.
GCTCGTCTTTCTCGCCGGCATGCTCCTGGTGGGCTACGTCGCTGACCAGGCCGGCGTCTTCTCGTGGCTCGCCTACCACACGGCCCGGCTCAGCCGCGGCAACGGCGTGCTGCTGTACGTAGGCCTTTACTTGACCGGCGTGTTCGTGACCATTTGGTTTTCCCTGGACACGACGGCCGTCGTGCTGGCGCCCATCGTGTACAACCTCGTCACCGCGCTGGGCTTGCCGCCGCTGCCGTTCGTCTTCGCCACGACGTACGTGGCCAACACGGCGTCGCTGCTGCTGCCCGTCAGCAACTTGACCAACCTCATCGTCTGGAACCGTTTCGACATTCCGTTCTGGCAGTTCGCGACGGTCATGGCGCTGCCGGCCGCGGCGGCCATCGTCGTCAACGTGGCGTTTTTCCTCTGGTTGTTCCGGCGCGACATTCCCAAGCGGTTTTCGCCGGCGCCGCTGGAGCAGGCGGTCGCGAGCGGCGAGGCCGGTTGGAAGTCTGACCCAAGGCGCTTGCAGCGCAACCTGGTCATGCTTGCCGCGGTCCTGCTGGGCCTGGCGGCCGCGCCTTTCTTCGGCTGGGAACTGTGGGCGGTGGCGCTGGCCGGCGGGGTTGTCATGGCCGGCGTCGAGCTGGCCTTGGCGCAGCTGCGCTGGCGCCAGCTGGCGACGGAGATTGCGTGGGACCTATTGCCTTTCGTCTTCTCGCTGTTTCTCATCTTGCGCGGCGTGGGCAAATCGGGCTTGAGCGAGCTGGCGCGCACGTTCCTCTTGCAAGGAGGCGACGCCGACTCGCTGGCGCAGCTTTTCACCATCGCGGCCACGACGGCGCTCGGTTCCAACCTCATCAACAACTTGCCCATGGTGCTGGTGGCCGCCGACAGCCTGGCTGAACCCGTCCTCTCCGGCCAGGTGGGGCTGGGCGCCGTTTACGCCGCCCTGCTGGGCACCAACCTGGGGCCCAATCTCACCGTCATCGGCTCGCTGGCCACCATGCTGTCGCTGTCCATCATCGGCAAGAAGGGCTTGCGCGTGCCCGGGCTGCTGTATGTCCGCATCGGCGTCGTCACCGTGCCGCTGCTGCTGGCGGCCGCCGTGGCGGGCCTGTGGCTGGCGCTGCGCTTGTAGAGACCCCGCTCCCGCCGGGCGCCGGCCTTCTCCGGGCTTTGCGGCGCCGCGCGCCGTTGGTATAATTGGGCAAAGGTTGGCCAAAGGAGTGACCCCTCGTGATATACCATATTGCCGCGACGGCTGACTGGGAGCGGGCCAAGGAGGCGGGCGAGTATCGCGCCGACTCGCTGGAGACGCAGGGCTTTATCCACTGCTCGGGCCGCGACCAAGTGGTGCGCGTCGCCAACGCGCTCTTCCGGGGCGTGTCCAACTTGACCCTGCTGCGCATCGACCCGGCCAAGCTCACGTCTCCGGTGGTCTACGAAAACACCTCCGGCGGCGCGGAACCGTACCCGCACGTCTATGGCCCCATCAACCTGGAGGCGGTGGTGCAAGTTTACCCCTTTCAACCCGGACCGGAAGGAAACTTCGACCAATATCGCATCGTGCTGGCGCTGTCGGAGTTTGATTGCATCGAGACGCGGCGCTTGCTTCTGCGGCCTTACCGCTCTTCGGACGCGACGCGGATCCAGAAGCTGGCGGGCCACCGGGAAGTGGCCAAGACGGTGTCGGCGCTGCCGCACCCGTACGAGGACGGCATGGCCGAGGCCTGGATCGACGTCGCGCTGGACGGCCTGGTCAAAGGCCGGCGTTTGCACCTGGCCGTCGTCGTGAAGCCCGAGTTCGTTCACGAAACGGCCACTCCGGAAGACCTCGCGGAGGTCGGCGACGACGGCTTGTTCATCGGTTCCATCGGGCTTGAGATCAATCATCTGGCCAATTCGGCGGAAGTGGGCTACTGGATCGGGTATCCGTACTGGAACCGCGGCTACGCCACGGAAGCCGCCGCGGCTCTGGTCAAGTACGGGTTTGAGGCGCTGGGGCTCAACCGCATCCAAGCATGCCACATGGAGCACAACCCGGCGTCGGGCCGCGTGCTGCAAAAGATCGGCATGACGTACGAAGGCACGCTCCGGCAGGCCACGTTCCGCTTCGGCGAGTATCACGACCTGCTCATGTACTCGATTCTGCGGAGCGAGTACGAGGAACGCTTGCGAAACGAGACTTCGTACGCGGTGCCCCGCTCGCGCGACGAGCAACCCGAGCACGCGTGACTTGCGCTGTCCGTGCGGCCTGCGCGGCGCCGGCCGCTCCTGGCTTCAAGCTCTCGCAAGGTCGACGCTGTCCGCATCGATTTCGAGACAAAGCTCCGTCATCCGGCAC